>NZ_JANSIA010000002.1:56339-82367 GCF_047461835.1 Synechococcus sp. R60.1
GGCACCTTGGTCACCCTCTACCTGGGCATAGGTGCCACCTTGCCCTTGGATAAGTGGGTCACCTTGGGCTTGTTCTAGAGGAACATCTGGGACTGCAGCTTGGTGGGTTGCTCGCTCGAGAGTGCAGCAGGTCGGTGGCCGGGCTGCACTTTCTCTTTTGGAGAGCTTTTTGGAGAAGTTGTCTGCAAACCTGTGTGCCAAGGGATGGGCCAGCCCGCCGAAGTGGTAGTATCTCTACGCCCTCATCTTCAGCTTGACCGCTCATGAGCACTTCTTCTTCAACTGCTCGAACCTATCGGATCACAGCCCTTGCCGGAGATGGCATCGGCCCCGAAATCATGCGGGTGGGACGAGCCGTTTTGGATGCAGTTGCCCGGCAGATGGGATTTGCTCTCCAGTGGCAAGAGGGCCTAATCGGCGGGGCTGCCTACGACCAGACTGGGGATCCCTTGCCGGCAGAAACCCTGAAAATGGCTCAAGAGAGCGATGCCGTTTATCTGGCTGCTGTCGGCGACTTCAAGTATGACGCTCTGCCTCCTGAGAAACGCCCGGAGCGGGCCTTGTTGGGCTTGAGGGCGGGGCTGGGGCTGTTTGCCAACTTGCGCCCGGTAAAAGTCTTCCCTCAACTGGTGGGGGCTTCCTCCCTGAAGCCAGAGGTGATCTCGGGGATCGACCTGGTGGTAGTGCGGGAGCTGACGGGGGGCATTTACTTCGGCCAACCTAAGGGAATCTTCACGGATGCCCAAGGATCTCGGCGCGGCGTGAACACCATGGTCTATAGCGAAGCTGAGGTGGATCGGATTGCCCGAGTTGCCTTTGAGCTGGCCCGCAAACGCCGGCGCAAGCTCTGCTCGGTGGACAAAGCCAACGTTCTCGAGGTGTCGCAACTGTGGCGGGAGCGGGTCAATGTCATTGCGGCTGAGTACCCGGAGGTGGAACTTTCCCACCTGTACATCGACAATGCCGCCATGCAGTTGGTGCGCTGGCCCAAGCAGTTCGACGTCATCCTCACGGGCAATCTCTTCGGCGATATCCTCTCCGATGAAGCGGCCATGCTGACCGGCTCTATTGGTATGCTGCCCTCTGCCTCTCTGGGATCCTCTGGCCCCGGCCTATACGAGCCGGTACATGGGTCGGCTCCCGACATTGCCGGACAAGACAAAGCCAACCCCATTGCCCAGGTGCTCTCCGGCGCCCTGATGCTGCGTTACTCCTTGGATCAGCCGCAAGCTGCCGACCGCATCGAACAGGCGGTAGAGGCCGTTTTGGCGCAAGGGTACCGCACTCCAGACATTTACTCTGAGGGAATGACTTTAGTGGGTTGCCAGGAAATGGGAGAAAAGTTGGTGGCAGCCCTGTCCCAGCAGCAGGCGCAATAGCCTTTTTCGGGGCCACAGGCTACAGCCAAGGCAGACGTGCGGCGATTTCCAAGCAATTTCCAATTGCAGGGATCACCGGAGCTACGCCCAACCGGCTTCAGGGAGAAGGTCGACCTCCTCAGTGGTTTTAATGGCCTCTTCCGGTCGAGGTGTGGCTTCTTGGCAGCGCTCCATGGCTTGAAGAAGCAGAGCCTCCCCTTCCTGCACCGTCTCAATGCGACAGAGGAGAGCACGGAATTGAGAGGCTCCGGCAAAGTCTTTGATGTACCAAGTCATGTGCTTGCGGGCCTGACGGATGCCACGTTCTCCCTTGTACTCCCAGAGACCGCGCAGATGCTCTAAGGCCATTTGAATCCGCTCCAGGGGAGTGGGGGCCGGTCTTTCTTGACCGGTTTTCAGGAAGTGATCGATTTCCCCCACCAGAAAGGGATAGCCCATGGTGCCGCGGGAGCACATCACCCCATCGGCTCCGGTTTCCTCCAAACACTTCACCGCTGCGGCTGTCGAGAAAATATCCCCATTGGCGATGACGGGAATGCACAGGTGCTGTTTGACGCGGCGGATCCAGTCCCAGCGGGCTTTGCCGTTGAAGCCTTGGGCGCGTGTTCGGGCATGCAGGGTGAGCAGTTGCGCCCCTGCCTCCTGCAGACGGTGGGCAAAATCCAAAATGTTGATCTCCTGATCCGACCAGCCCAGGCGCGTTTTCACGGTTACGGGCACCTCCACTGCGTTGGCCACCGCCTCCACAATTCGCGCTGCCGTGTCGGGATCGCGAAGCAGAGAAGAGCCGCCGCCGTTTTTGGTAATCTTGTTCACCGGGCAGCCCATGTTGATGTCCACCAAGGTCGCCCCTTCGTCCACAGCCATGCGGGCTGCTTCCGCCAGAAAGTCGGGCCGACAATCGAACAATTGGATGCCGATGGGCTGCTCTCCCTCGCCGACCTCCATGATGCGGGGCAACTGGCGGGCATAGTGCAAGCCGGTCGCGCTGACCATTTCCGTGTAAACCAAGCTGTGGGGGGCAAAACGGCGCACCAGCCCTCGAAAGACTTGGTCGGTTACCCCTGACAGCGGCGCCTGAAAAACGCGGCTCAAAACTTTTACCCCGCCGATATTGAGGGGCTGGGACAAGCGGGCTTGGAGTTCCGGCGAAAGCTGCAGGCCCATCGGGATCCGGAGAAAGCTATCCCTCTTTGTTGACAAAGTAAAGAAGACCCATGATGCGCGCTCGTTTGATTGCGGCAGTGAGCTCCCGCTGTTGTTTGGCAGTCAGGCCGGTGATGCGGCGGGGCAAGATCTTGCCACGCTCGGTAACAAATTTCTTGAGCAGCTCAACATCGGTGTACCTAATGGGTTCTCCCGGCTTAATGGGAGACAGGCGGCGGCGAGCGTAAACCATAGGTCAGGAGAACGGCGAAACGGCTTGAACTACTTAATCTCTTTGTGGACGGTGTGGCGGTTGCAGTGGGGGCAGAATTTCTTCAGCTCTAAGCGGGCTGTTGTGTTGCGGCGGTTTTTGGTGGTGGTGTAGCGGTTCACGCCTGGAGAGCGCTTGTTGACGTTGGTGCGGCACTCCGTACACTCCAGAGTAATGATGATGCGGGCACCCTTTGCTTTGGCCATGACGGATCCCAAGACGAAGGTAAACGGCAATGAGGAAACTGCAATCCCAGATCCTGAGGCTGGAGATATGGGTTTGCCTCAATAAGCGCGATCACCAATTATCCAACTTTTCCTTGACGGAATCAACCCAAGTTTTCACTTGCTTGCCCGTTTGTTGCCGTAGGCTACGGGCGTTGCGATCCACATCTTTGCTCAGGCGCTGCAACTGCTTGGACAGATCCCGCACGGTGTCATTGCGCTGGGCTTGGCGCAGCAGGTCGCGAGCAGCCGATTTGACGTCGTCAGCAGCGTCCCCCTCTAGGATGTCCTGCAAAAACTGCAGGACTTTTTCATCCAGGTGGTAGCCCCGCTCCGCTTCCACCACTAGGGTACGTCCGGCGCGGTCGTGAATGGTTTGGCGTTTTTCCTTGTCGAAGACGGCAAACAGCCCATCCGCAGCCAGAGGCACCAGCAGGGCCTCTGTAAGCACAAAGAGGGAGAGCACTCCCTCTCGAGCCAGAGAGCGAACCAGGTGCGGCGAGGCTTCGGTCTCGGGATCCAGGGTTTTGATGTTCAGCAGCCATTTGCCGAGGCTTTGGCCCTCAGGACGGGATTGGAAATAGCCGCGGTTCACCAGCCAGGTGGCGAAGAAGGCGAGATAGCCGGTCATGTCCACGGCGCCTGCATTGGCCCCTACCAGAGCAGCCAAGCCTTGGGCTAGGTAGGAGATCCCCAGCCCCAGCCCAAAGTCGAGGGCAAAAGCCCCAATTCGTTTGCTCCAGGGAGCCAATTTTGGCAGGGGTTCTCCCTCAGCAGCCGTTTGCGGGGCTGGCCGCTCGGCTTGAACCGGGGGCAGAGAAGTGGCAGGGGGCAAAGCGCTGAAGGTTCGCCACTCGCCAGCACTTTGATCCAGTTGTTCGGTTTTGGGCCGCTCTGGAAATTGGGGGCGTTCGGGGTAGGGTCTGGGATCCGTCATTGCCGGTTGAGACAGTCAGTTCTACCATTCTAGCGAGGCAAGCCCACACCCACCGGCAGAGGGGACGGGCTGCGACGGGGGATCTCGTAGGTCAGCCGATCGCGGGCCAGCAGGGTATTGGGAAAAATGGCCTGAGCTTCTGCCAGCAGGTCTTCCAAGGTAATGGGGGCCTCTGGGGTGTAGCGGGGGCTGAAGTGGGTGAGGATCAAAGCTTGGGCCTTGGCTTCGGCGGCCACTTGGGCGGCCATGGCGGCGGTGGAATGCTTAGAGCGGCGGGCCAGCTCCAAGTCAGCCTGAGCGTAGGTAGCCTCGTGGATGACCAGATCCGCAGCCCGGGAGAGATCAACAGCATTGCGGCAGAAAATCGTGTCGGTGCAGTAGGAGAATTTGCGGCCCGGAATGGGATCCCCGACATAATCCCGTCCGTGAAAGCAGCGGCCCTGCCAGATGATGGATTGGCCGGCCTTGAGCTGCCCATACAGAGGGCCAAAGGGGATCCCATCGGCTTGGGCTTTGGCTGCATTGAAGCTGCCTGGCCGATCCTGTTCCACCACGCGGTAGCCGAAGGCGGGCACCCGGTGATCCAAGGGCGCGCAGAAGACGGAGTATTCCGGCTCTTGCAGGATGAGACCGGTTTCGACGGTGTGAACGCGGAAGCCGTAGGGGATGCGCGTCTCGCTGTAGCGCAACACGGCCTTCAGGTACTCTTCCAGGCCCGGCGGGCCGTAGATATCGATGTGCTCAGGGGTGCTGCCCAAGCCACAGGAGGCCAACAGCCCCGGCAGGCCGTAGATGTGATCCCCGTGCATGTGGGTGATGAAAATGCGGCGCAACTGGCTGGGGCGCAGCTCGTCTAGGCGCAGCAACTGGTGCTGGGTGCCCTCGCCGCAATCGAACAGCCACCATTCCGACCGCTGGGGAAACTGCACCGCCACCCCAGAGACGTTGCGCTGGCGGGTGGGCATGCCGGAGCTGGTGCCCAAAAAGGTGATCCGAATGGCATTGGGATCTGTCACAGGGGCAAGACCTCAAGGATTGGGATCCCTAGCTTACCAATTGCTCTCGCTGGCCGAGAAAAAACCCTTGATAGGATGGGGAGTAGAACGTACCCTTGAGCCTTCTCGTCATGATCACCCTGACCGATAGCGCCATCCAAGAGTTGAAGCGCCTGCGCAGCAAGTACGAAAAAGAGGGATCCCAGCCCATCCTGCGTCTGGGGGTCAAGCCGAGCGGCTGCTCTGGCCTCTCTTATGTGATGAACTTCGAGTCTCGGGCCAACCCTGACGATCATACCTTCGACTTTGGGGATATCCAGGTGGCGGTGGATCCCTTGAGTATGACCTTGATCAGCGGCACCACCGTCGATTTTTCCGAGGATCTGCTGGGCGGTGGCTTCCGCTTCAAGAACCCCAACGCAGTCGCCAGTTGTGGGTGTGGCACCTCCTTTGCCACTGCTGAGACTGCTGCTGTCGTTGGTCACTAAAGTCTCAATCGCTGCCTCCCACCCGCCTTTGGGCGTCAACGGTTGGAGGGCTCTAGGCTGGGCAGCCAAAGGACAAACCAAGTCCATCCGTTCTGGCTGGTGACCCGGATTTGGCCCTGCAGATACTCCACCCAATGCTTCACCAAGGCCAGTCCAAGGCCGCTGCCCGGCTGCGCCCAGGGATCCTCAGAAGGCACACGGTAAAAGCGTTCGAAAAGGTGGGGCAGGTGTTCAGGCTCGATTTGGGCGGTATTGCCGACTCTTAACTCAACCCCACCGGGAAAGGCTTGCCCCTCTAAGCGGAGGGTTCCGCCCGGCTGGGTGAACTTACAGGCATTTTCCAGCAGTTCCTTCAGGATCAGGGTTAGCCGCTGCGGGTAGCTGTAGAGCACTGCCGGGAATGAGGTCAGCTCTGCCATCTCCAGCTTCAGTTGCCGGGCTTGAGCCCGTTCTCGCACCCCGTCGAGCAGGCTTGTGCAAAAGCTGTGGAGATCGATGGCGGCAGCCGCAGAGCTCAACTCTTTGGCTTCTAGGCTCTGCAGATCCAGCAACTTGTTGATCAGCTCAATTTCAGCCTGACACTCTTCCAAAGCGATGCGGTGGTATTGGCACTGCTTCTCGTTGAGAGGAGTGCGGCCCAACAGTTCCAGGGCCAACTTGATCTTGGTGAGGGGAGTGCGCAGCTCGTGGGAAACGCTGGCCAGAAAGCTATCCTTGAGGCGGTTGAGCTGCTGCAGATCCTGCACCTGGCAGGCCAACTGGGCAGTGCGTTCTTGCACCTTGGCTTCTAGGGCTTGGTTGAGTTCCCGCAGGTGGCGTTGGGCTTGGCTGGCCTGGATCAGGTGGCGGATGCGCCGCTTCAAAACCGACCAGCGAATGGGTTTGGAAATGTAATCGCTGGCCCCGGCAGCAAAGGCTTCATCCACGCAGGACTCATCTTCCAGCGCCGTGACGATGAGAATGGGCAGATCCGAGTTTTGAGCATGGAGGCGGCGACAGCACTCAAACCCATCCACATCCGGCATGACCGCATCCAGCAAGACCATATCCACTGGGTGTTGAGCGGCTAGCTGCAGACAGACTTCGCCGCTGCTGGCTTCCAGGACTTGGTAGCCTTCTCGCTCAAGGGCGTAGCGAACCAAGAGTCGCTGGCTGGGCTCATCGTCCGCGATCAACAACAACGGCTTCTTTTCAGGAGAGGGGGATCCCGCCTGGGCCTCAGGAACCGCCGGCGAGCTGGCCGGAGGGTGGGGATTGGGCCTCAGCATAGGCATCGAGAGGAGAGGGAGAAAAGCTCTGCACTCAGAGACTGAGGATAACTTGCCGATATGCCACCTCCAGCTTCTGCACGGCTTGCTCTATAGTATCCCATTTTACAGAACTGGCTGGCTCGGCATGAACCAGCTTTTCCAACTGCTGACACAGCTCGGCCAGACGTTTGGCGCCCAGGGTGCTGCTGCCGCCTTTGAGGCGGTGGGCCAACCGAGCAATGGCTTGGGGATCCCGCTGCTCTAGGGCCTGCCGCAGGGATCCCAATAGAGCTTCGCTGTCCTGCCGGTAGGTTTGGACCATCTCCTGCCAGGCTTCTGGAGAGCTGAAGACTGCCCGCATCTGGGCGAGGATAACGGGGTCGAGGGGCGGATCCTCTTCTTGGCTGGCCGGGATGGGAAGGGGAGGGGATCCCTGAAGAACCCGGACTAGGGCGGCTGGCTCCAAGGGTTTGGTTAGATAGCCATCTACCCCAGCAGCTTGGGCAGCAGCACGGCCTTCCGAAAACACATTGGCCGTGAGGACGACAATGCGAGGCTGGCGCTCAGGAGGCAGTTCAGCGCGGATGCGACGGGTGGCCGAAAGACCATCCAGCTCCGGCATTTGCATATCCATCAACACCAGATCGTAGGGTCGCAGGCGCAGAGCTTGGACGGCTTCCAGACCGTTGCCGACTATGTCGGGCCGGTAGCCCAATCGCTCCAGCATGAGGCGAATCACCTTCTGGTTAACCGGGTTATCCTCTGCCACCAGGATCTGAAGCGGGTAGCGGCTGGCCAGGGTCGCGTCCCAAATGGAGGGAGGAGCGGCGGGAGAGGAAGATAAGGAGGAAGGAGCTTTTTCTCCCACAAGCCCCAGCAGCAGCTTCCGCAGTTGGGAGGCTTTGACCGGCTTGGCCAAAGCGGGGAGAGGGTCTGCTGTGGAGATGAAGTTGCGCCCCGTCAGCACTAGCGGTAACAGGCGGGGTTGCGCTGTCTGCAGGTCAGCCGCCAAGGTTAGGCCATCCCGGTCTGGCAGGGTGGCATCCAGAAGGGCCAGGTCAAAAGAATGGGTTCTAGCTGCAGCCTGGGCTTCTGCCGCCAAGGCACAACAGGTTACCTCCATGCCCCAAGCTCTCAGCAGTCGGGCCAACAGCTGCCGTTGGCTGGCGTTATCTTCCACCAGCAAGATCTGCTTACCGGCCAAGCTGGGATCCGGCGCAGCTGTTGCCGATGGCTCCTGGTCTAACCTCTTCAGGGGAATGCGAAGGGGAATGCGAAAGCGAAAAGTGGATCCCTGGCCCGGCTGACTTTCCACCCCGATTGCTCCCCCCATGAGCTGGCAGAGACGCTGGCTGATGGCCAAGCCCAGGCCGGTGCCCCCAAACTGGCGGCTGATGGAGCTATCCACCTGGCTGAAGGGCTTGAAGAGGCGATCCAATTTTTCGGGGGGAATGCCAATGCCTGTATCCCGCACCTGAACGTTGACCCATTGCTTTTCAGGATCCCTCTCCCCGGCCTCGACGGTCACCACTACCTCTCCCTGGGGGGTGAACTTGATGGCGTTGCTGAGCAGATTGGCCAGGATTTGGCGCAGCCGGTTGGGATCCCCTATCAAGGTTGGCGGCAGGTTGGGATCCACCCAAGCCACCAGTTCCAGATCCTTGCTCTGGGCTTGGGCTGCCATCAGATCCAGCAGCTCCTCCACCAACTGCAGCAAGGAAAAAGGCATTTCCTCCAGTTCCAGCTTCTGGGACTCGATCTTGGAGAAATCGAGGATGTCGTTGATTAGGTTCAGCAGCACCTCGCCTCCATAGCGGATGGTCTGTACCCAATCCTGCTGCTGCGGATCCAAGGAGGTGTCCAGGAGTAGACTGGTCATCCCCAAAATGGCGTTGATGGGGGTGCGGATCTCGTGGCTGATGGTGGCCAGGAACTCGCTCTTGGCCCGGCTGGCGGCTTCGGCAGCTTCCTTGGCTGCTTTCATCTGCTCTTCTGCCAGCTTGGCTACGGTGATATCCCGTCCGGCGGCGTAGAACAGGGATCCGGCCAAAGAGGCTCGCCACTCGATGAAACGATAGCTGCCGTCCTGGGTGCGGTAGCGGTTGACGAAGTGATCCAGCCGTTTCTCTTCGATAAGCTGCTGCATGGCGGCCTGTGTGGCGGGGACATCTTCCGGGTGAACCCACTCCAAAAAGGGTCGGCTCTGCAGCTCCTGCAGAGAATAGCCCAGCGTAGTCTCCCAGGCTCGGTTAAGACGGCGAAAGTACCCTTGGGCATCGGCAATGCAGAGCAAATCCAGAGCCACCGAGAAAAACTGCTCCAGCTCCGCTTCTGCCGACTTGCGGGCAGTGATGTCCACCGCGGTAAACACCCAACACGGGATCCCGCGCAGGACAAGGGGCTGCACAAACACGTCTTCCCAGACAACCTGGCCATCCTGCCGCTGCCATTGCCACTCAAAGCGGGCGGATCCCTGCTGGCGGGCTTGCTCCAAGTAGGACTGCAGCGAGAACTCCCCGCCCCGAAGAGCCTGGCGATAGGGAGACTGCTCGGAAGCGTCGAAGGCTCGCAGCTCCTCCAAACTGGAGAAGCTATAGGCCGCAATGGCCTGGGAGTTGGCCTCCAGGATCTCGCCGGTCTCGGCATGACGGATGAGGATGGCCACAGCGGCATTCTCAAACAGCGCCCGGAACTTCTGCTCGCTTTCCTGGACGGCCTGCTGGGATCGCACCCTGTCGGTTACATCGCGGACGATCACCACCACCTCTTGGGGGTTGAGGGGCACAATGCGCACCTCTTCGTGGCGGGTCTCCCCTTCAATCTCGATGCTTTGGTCGTAGCGCTGCCGCGTCTGGGTGCTCAGGGCCTGCCGAATAAAGAAAAGCCGCCGCTCGGCCAACTCCGGTGGCAAAAGCTCCTGCAGGGATCGGCCCACGTAGGTGTCGGGTGAGCCATAGGGAAGAACCTCGCCCCCCGAGACAAAGCTCAAGCAAATGCCCTGGCTATCAAGGCGGAAGATCAAGTCGGGAATGGCTTCTAGAATGGCTCGCTGCACCTGTTCAGCGGCTTTCAAGGCCAGCTCTGCCTGCTTGGCTTCTGTAATATCCCGCACGATCACCAGGACTTCCTGGCTGTTCAGAGGCACAATGCGGGCTTCTTCGTGGCGTACCTCCCCTCGGACTTCAATGCTGTACTCGTAGCGCTGTTGGGTTTGGGTGGCCAGAGCCTGCTGAACAAAGAAAAGCCGCTGCTCGGCCAGCGCTGGCGGCAGAATCTCCTGGAGGGATCGACCTAAGTGGCGCTCTGCTGGGCAGTCAAGATGGACATCGCCGCCGGAAATAAAACTCAGGCAGATGCCCTGGCGATTCAGGCGAACAATAAGGTCGGGGATGGCTTGGAGAATGGCCCGCTGGGTGGCTTCCATTTCTCTAAGGGCCAACTCCGCCTCTTTCCGCTCGGTGATATCTCGCACCAGGATGTAAACTTTGTCTCTCCCGTGAGCGACAACGCAGGCTCTCCGATAGCAGCGGATCCCCGGCTCAATCTCAACTTCGTACTCTAGGTACTGCGGCGTCTGGCTGACCAAGGCCCCCTCCGCCAGAGATGGATACTGCTCTTTCAGCGAGCCAGTAAACACGTCTTGGGCGCGGCGACCCACGTAAAACTCAGGCGGATGTCGGGTGGGAACGTAAGGGGAAGGCTTGCAATGAAGAATGACTCCCTCGGCGCTGAGCTCAAAAATCAAGTCGGGAATGGCCTCGTAGAGGGCGCGGTAGCGAGACTCGCTTTCCTGTAGAGCCCGCTCCATCTTGACCCGCTCGCTGATGTCGCGGCTGGTGATGAGGATCCCGTCTCCCACCGGCACCACTTGGTGATGGATCCAACTGGCCTTCAAGCCCGGCTGCCCCGAAATGGGGAACTCCTCTTCCAGAGGAATGCCGGTTTCCACCACTCGCTTGTATTTCTCAAAAAAGCCCCCCCAGCGGTTGATGGGCAGCAGCTCGCACAGCCGCTGGCCGATGATCTGCCGGCGCTGGAGGGAAATGAGCTCTTCCCCCTTGGCGTTGACATCCACAAAGACAAAGTCGCGGATCTCGCGGGTAACGGGATCCCGCACCGCCTCCAACAGATAAATGGCATCCAAGCTGGCTTCCAGCGCTGCCCGAAAACGAGCCTCTGGGCCAGGGCTGCCCCTAAGAAGTTGGAAAGGAAATCTCAGGATCCTCCGCAAGACAGAAAGCTGCTGCAGGCCGAGCAGCAGAAGAGCCAGAAGGAGGGATCCCAGCAGCCAAAAGGCAAGGCCAGAGGGATCCACCAGGCCCACCGTTTTCCCTGCTGCCCACAGCCCCCCGTGCATAAAACCCAGAGCAAGGTATTCCAGCAAGTTTTTCCAGCTTATCCTGCAGGTCAAAAGAGGAAGCTCAGCCAACTTGCGGAAATAGCCTCTGTACAACCCCTTGAGGATGGCTTTTGGGGGAGACGAGCCTCTGCTCAGAGTTTCGTTTCTGGATGCAGCAGGGAGAGAGGCTCTTGATTGTCTTGATTGTAAAGAGTCAGCGGGATCCCTTGCGCCAGCGGCAATAGAGTTTTTCCAACTCCACCCAGACCATAACCACGGTGCTAAAGCCCAAGCAGATCAAAAGTTCAGTGCGGGTTAGCTCCTCTGTGCCAAAGAAGCTGCGCAAGAAAGGCACATAGAGCAGAGCCAATTGCAAGAGCAGAGTGGTCAGGACCGCGCCCAGCAGGTAGGGGTTGGAAAAAGGGTTGGTCTCGATGGTGAGCTTCTCGTTGGAGCGCACGGCCAGCGCATGGCCCATCTGGGCGATACACAGGGTGGTGAAGACCATTGTGCGCCAGTGGGGGATGTAGGCTTCCACAATGGCCATCATGAGGATTGTGGAGATGGCAAAAACCACGCCGATGCGCACCATGTAGGCTCCCAGCCCCTGGGCGAAGATGCTCTCTTTGGGGTTGAAGGGGGGGCGCTGCATCACCCCTGGCTCCGCCGGTTCCAAAGCCAAGGCCAGAGCGGGCAGGCCATCGGTCACCAAGTTCATCCACAAGATCTGTAGGGGTGTCAGCGGCACATCCCCCAAGCCCAGGATGGGGGCAGCAGCCACTGTCAGCACCTCACCGATGTTGCTGCCCAAAATGTACTTCACAAAGCGGCGGATGTTGCTGTAGACCACTCGCCCTTCTTCAATGGCGGCCACGATGGTGGCGAAGTTGTCGTCCAGCAGCACCATGTCGCTGGCCTCTTTGCTCACATCGGTGCCGGTGATGCCCATGGCAATGCCGATATCCGCCTGGCGCAGAGCAGGCGCGTCGTTAACCCCATCCCCGGTCATGGCCACAAACTCGTTTTGCTTTTGCAGGGCTTGCACAATGCGCAGCTTGTGTTCGGGTGCCACGCGGGCATAGACGTTGACCGTCTGCACCGTTTGCAGCAGCTCCTCAAAACTCAGGCGGGAGAGGGTGCGTCCGTCAATGGCCTGATCTTCGGACTCGAGAATGCCCAACTCCCGGGCAATGGCCACAGCCGTGAGCTGATGATCGCCGGTAATCATCAGGGTGCGGATCCCAGCTTCTCGGCAGCGGGCCACGGCCTCTCGCGCCTCTGGTCGCGGAGCATCGTGCATCCCCACCAAGCCCAGCCAAACCAGGTTGTGCTCCACCTCTTCCCCGTTGTCCGGGATCCGCTCTAGCCTCTGGGTGGCTACCCCCAGAACCCGGATACCTTGGGCGGCCAGGCGGTTATTGGTGCCGAGGATGGCCTGGCGATCGGTTTCCGACAGCTCCTGCCAAGTTCCCCCTTTCTGGATGCGATCACACCGCTCCAGCACCAGCTCTGGGGATCCCTTGGTGTAGACGCAGTAGCCGCCGTTTTCTTGGATCACCACGCTCATGCGTTTTCGTTCCGAGCTGAAGGGGAGCTCCTGCACCCGTGGGTAGCGCTCCTGTAAAGAGCCTTTGTGGAGGTTGGCCTTGGCGGCTGCCACCAGCAGGGCTGCTTCGGTCGGATCCCCCAGGATGGACCAGGTGGGCGTTGAAGGGGGAGAAGAAACTGCAGACCGTGGGTTGCGACCGGCAACGGGTTGGAGGCTGGCCTGCAACAGGGCATCGTTGCAGAACACCACGGCCCGCAAGATGGCCTGCAGATCCGGGGCGCTCCCGGGATCTATGAGCTGGCCGCCGCAGTAGAAGGATCCCTTGGGAATGTAACCGGTGCCGCTGACGTGGTAATGGCGGTCGGGGGTAATGATGTCGGTTACCACCATTTTGTTTTCCGTGAGGGTGCCGGTTTTGTCGGAGCAGATGGTGGTCACGGATCCCAGGGTCTCTACTGCCGGCAGGCGGCGGATCAGGGCGTGGCGGCGCACCATGCGTTGGGTGCCAATAGCCAGGGTGACAGTGATCACCGCGGGCAGCCCCTCTGGTACCACGGCCACGGCCATGCTCAAGGAGGTTTCCAGAAGCGAGGTGAAAGGGGCCATACTCCTGGCTTGCAGCAGCCCTATCCCCACCACCAGGGCCACCAAAGCCAGGGATCCCGACACCAGCACATTGCCCAGTTGGCTCATGCGCCGCTGCAGGGGAGTGGGCTCGTTTTCCACCGTTTGCAGCAGCTTCGCCACCTTGCCCAGCTCCGTGTTCATGCCGGTGGCAGTAACCAAGAGGATCCCTCGCCCCTGAATCACTTCGGTGCCCATGAAGGCCATGTTGCGCCGTTCCCCCAGCTCGATGTCCGGCGGGAGTACGCAATCTGCCTGTTTGGTTACAGGGGTGGCTTCTCCGGTCAAAGCTGCTTCCCGCACCTGCAGGTTCACGGCCTCGGCCAAGCGCCCATCGGCTGGGATCTGTACCCCGGCTTCCAGCAGCACGCGATCCCCCGGCACCAGTTGGCTGGCTGGAACTTCTTGCCACAGGCCATCCCGCTCCACCCGCACAGTAGGGGAGGCCAGTTTTTTCAGGGCCGCCAGCGCTTTTTCCGCCCGACTTTCTTGCAAATAGCCCAGGCCACCGTTAAGGCCAACGATCAACAAAATGGCCAGGGCATCTTTAGGAAACTCGCCTTCTTGCAAGTCCAAAGTGGCTGAGATCGCCGCTACGGCGATCAGCATCAGCAGCATGATGTTGCGGAATTGATCCAGCAGGACTTGCCAGGAGCTACGGCCAGAAGTGGTGATCAGCTCATTGGGGCCATATTGCCGCTGCCTCTGGATCACCTGCTGAGTGGTGAGGCCACGATCGGGATCGGTCTGCAACTTCTGGATGGCGGCGGCGAGGGTGAGGCTATGCCAGGCAGGAACAGAAGCAAGGGGGGATCCATCCGGTGGGATCATCGCGACCACTCGAGGGTTCTTGCCGCATTTTGACATACTCCCCGCCCTCGAGGGGGAGGATTCTTGTCATCTCCCCAGTTGTTCGGGCCATAGCTCTTCTGGCGCCAGCGGCTGGGATCATCTTCAGAGCGCCAAGCCCACGACGAGGATCGAACTCGTGACCTCCCCCTTACCAAGGGGGTGCTCTACCACTGAGCCACGTGGGCAAAGCCGATGGTGGGCCGAGTTGGATTCGAACCAACGTAGGCGTAAGCCAGCGGATTTACAGTCCGCCCCCTTTAACCCCTCGGGCATCGACCCGTTGACACCGGTCTTTCATCATAGCAGAAGGTGTTGCGTAAGTCAGACACACTCCCACTGTGCCAATTGTCAGCCATCTCAAAACCGAGGAGTCAGAGTCGAAGCGGAACGAGGCAGCCCCAGAGCTGGGTATAAAGGGATCGGGTTAGGGCTGGGCACTTTTCAAGACAAACTGAATAAGGAACTTGATATCGTTTAAGACAGTTTTCTGACTCCTGACCATGATTTCGACCCTCGGCACTCCCACCCATCCAGAGCAGACCCTTTCCCCCAACCAGTCTTTGCGCCCCTTGACCAGCCGTATCAACAGCCGGGGGCACTTGGAAATTGGGGGGTGCGACGTGGTGGAGCTGGTGCGCCAGTTTGGATCCCCTCTCTACATCCTGGACGAATGGACGCTGCGCCGCGCCTGCCAGCTTTACCGTGACACCTGGGCCCGCTGCTACGCCGGGGGATCCCGGGTTTTGTACGCCACGAAAGCCTGGAATTGCCTGGCCATCTGTGCATTGGCGCTGCAAGAAGGGCTGGGGTTGGATGTGGCTTCTGGCGGGGAGCTGTACACGGCCCTGCAGGCGGGGGCCAAAGGTGAAGATCTCTATCTGCACGGCAACGCCAAGTCTCTCGACGAGCTGAACTTGGCCCTGGAGACGGGCTGTACTTTGGTGGTCGATAGCCTGTACGAACTGCAGCAGGTGTCGGCCCTGACCACGCCCGCACGGCCAGCGCGGCTGCTCCTGCGGGTTAACCCTGGTATTGACGTCCACACCCACGAGTACATCCGCACCGGACAAACCGACAGCAAATTCGGCATCGGCCAATGGCAACTGCCGGAGGTGTTTGACTTTTTGGCAGCCCATCCCCAACTGCAGTGCGTTGGGCTCCATGCCCACATTGGGTCACAGATTTTTGATCTACAGGGCCACCGCGACCTGGCGGGGGTGCTGGCCCAGATCTGGCGGCAAGGGCTGGGCAGAGGGTTGCCCCTACAAGAGCTGAATGTGGGTGGGGGCCTGGGGATCCGCTATATCGAATCCGATGATCCCCCCTCCATCCCGGAGTGGGTGGAAACTGTGGCAACGGCGGTGCAACAAGCCTTTGCCCAGTCCGGGATCCCTTTGCCCAAGGTGCTCTGCGAGCCTGGACGATCTGTGATTGGGCCGGCTGCCGTGACCGCCTACACCCTGGGAGGGCAAAAGCGGATCCCTCCCAGCGATGACCTGCCCCAGGGACGCACCTACATCACCATCGACGGTGGTATGTCCGACAACCCGCGCCCGATCACCTACCAAGCCCGCTATACCGCCCTTCTGGCCAACCGACCAGAGGCAGAGGCCACGCAGCGGGTAACGGTGGCCGGCAAGCACTGCGAGTCGGGGGATGTGCTGTTGAAGGATGTGCTTCTGCCCGCCCCAATGGCAGGAGAAGTGTTGGTGGTTTTGGCGACGGGGGCCTACAACTACAGCATGGCTTCCAATTACAATCGCTTCCCTCGGCCAGCCGCGGTGCTGGTCAACGAGGGAGAGGCCCAGTTGATTGTGCGGCGAGAAACTTATGCCGACTTAATCCGTCAAGATGTCTTGCCAGAGCGGTTGCTGCGTTGAAGGGGAAGTTTGCCCATACCCATCTGGTCAGTAGAGGCACAGCCTTTCCTGGCAGCGCCGACCGCAGCCAACGCACCTCATGCGAGAAAGACTGGAAGACAGCCAGGAGGTGAGTGGTAGGCTGGTCTGGGGGCCGCAGTCCAACAGGGGTTCTGAGGTGCAGAACGGCACCAGGCAGAAGGTCCGCAATGAGGGGAGCGTGAACGGGGTTTTTCGCCATGCTGGCGGCCTTATGGGCTTGGCTACAGCAGTTTAACTTTCTCAGCCTCTTGGACTGGGCTCTGGCTGTCTTTCTGTTGGCTTTGGCTCTCTACTACACCCGCGAAAGTCGTGCTGGGGTGCTGGTGAGGGGATTTATAGTGCTGCTGGTGCTGTACCTGGCCACAGCCTCTCTCCCCTTGGTTCACCTGATCTTGGATCGCCTGCTCCTGGGCGCAGCTGTAGCCATGGGCGTGCTCTTTCAACCGGAGTTTCGGCGGCTGCTGGAGCAATTGGCAAGAGCCATCCGCATGGAGTGGCCGAGCAACGCAGGCGATGACGAGGAGGATCCTGAGGAAGATTTGGTGGAAGAACTGGTGCAAGCAGTGCGAGAACTTTCCCAAAACCGCACAGGAGCGCTGATTGTGATCGAGCCGGAGCAACCAATTGACTCGCGGGTGTTTACCGACAAAGGAGTACCTCTCCAGGCGCGGGTGTCGCGGGAGATCTTGCAGACCATTTTCCAGACTTCAACTTTGTTGCATGATGGGGCTGTGGTCATCCATCGGAATCGCATTCGCGCAGCGGGGGTCATCCTGCCGGTTTCGGAGCGGGCCGCCTCTCGACAGCTGGGCACACGGCACCGCGCTGCGATGGGGATCACAGAGCAGACCAATTGCTTGTGTATTGTGGTCTCAGAAGAAACGGGATCCATTTCCCTGGCGGAGGGTGGGCGCATCGAGCGGCCTCTGACCAGTGCCAAGTTACACGAACTGCTGGTACAGCGGTTGCGCAATCCCCGCGATGCCAAAAAACGAGATGCTCCGCTAAAGGGATTGTGGGCCCACCCCTGGTTTCGCAATGGGCCGCTGCGCTGGTGGGGATCCCTTGCCGATCTGACTAAACTCTTTCGCAAACCTGAGAAAACCCTCCCCGAAGACTGAATCTCCATGACCCTTTCTCCTGCCCATCTTCTGCAGTTGCCTGCCGACCTGGATCCGCAGTTGTTGCCCCGCCATGTGGCGGTGGTGATGGATGGCAACGGGCGTTGGGCGCAAAAACGGGGCTTACCCCGCAGTGTTGGGCATCAGCGAGGGGTAGCGGCCCTGAAGGAGCTGCTGCGCTGTTGTGATGACTGGGGGATCCCAGCCCTTACCGCCTATGCCTTCTCCACCGAGAACTGGGGCCGGGCCCGCGAGGAGGTGGATTTTCTCATGACTTTGTTCGAGCAGGTGCTGTGGCAGGAATTGGGGGAAATGGTGCAGCAGGGGGTGCGCATCCAGTTTGCCGGCCAGTTGTCGGCTCTGCCCCACTCTCTGCAGGAAACCATCGTGCATGCGGTGGAATGCACCCAGCACAACAAGGGCATTTGCCTGACGGTGGCCCTCAACTACGGGGGAAGACAGGAGATCCTGCAGGCCTGCCGCTCCATTGCCACCTTGGTGCAGCAGGGGCTGCTGCAGCCGGATCAGATTGACGAGGCCCTCTTTTCCCAATTTCTCTACACCACCGGCTTATCGGATCCTGACCTGCTGATCCGCACCAGCGGCGAGATGCGCATCAGCAACTTCCTGCTCTGGCAGATGGCCTACACCGAGCAGTATTTCACCCCCATTCTCTGGCCGGATTTCGACCGAGCCGCTTTTCACCAAGCCTTGCTTAGCTATCAGTCGCGGCAGCGGCGGTTTGGCAGGTGAGGATGATCCCTGGTTGGATATCCGTTGCCAACCGGCAGCTAGCGCAGAAAGCTGGTCACCAACCACATCACCGTAAACGTGATCCCCACCAACAGCGCACCAGGAGCATCGCCACCGGTGAGAGGAAGGGCAATGCCGTAGGCCAACATCAGCCCCAGGCTCAGGCCCGCCAGGGCCAAGAGAAAAGCGCGAATGAAGCGGCGCTCTTTGCGGTACAGGAAATAGATACAAGCCATCAGCCCCAAGGCCAGTTGCAGCGAGGGGTACTCATCGGGAGCCAGGATAACCCAACCCCCCAGCCCACCCAGCAGCGCCGCAGGCCAGAGGGCATCGGCGGTAGAGGGGGTATCCAACCAGCGGCTGACCCAGGGGGGATTTTGGGCAGCAGGGCGAGGCAAACTCAGCTCCGGCTCAGGATGGGCAGCCCGTTGTTCGGCGTAGCGAATGCGGTCGGGAACGGCGATTTTGCCCTCTTTGCGCAGGCGCAGGCGCTGCATCAGGATGGCATCGTAGGCTTGCTCCACCCGCTCTTGCTGCTGTTCATCGGCGCCCAAGCTGGCCAGGAGCCTAGCCCGCGCCGATTGAATTTCTTCAAAGGAGGCTTCTTCGCTAATTCCCAACACCTGATACGGACTCATCTCAGCCATAGCGACCAGCCCTGTAACTCTTTATCACCTTAACCCAGCCTGCCCGACCTTCGATCCGGCTACGTGACGGGGATCGACAACGGGGATTGAGTTGCCGCATTCCCCAAGGCTACGGATTTGGAGATGGAGGCAAGCTCCGTTTGTAGACATCGGGCCACATACTCAACCGCAGCGTAGGTGGTGGCTTTGCCAAGGCTAAGGCGAATGGATCCCAGCGCCTCGGCTTCTGAGTGGCCCATGGCCAAGAGGATGCGGCTGGGGATCAGTTGGCCGCTGCTACAGGCGGAGCCGGCGCTAATGGCGATCCCCTGGCGGCTTAGGGCCCTGACCAGCACATTCCCCGGGATCCCTGCGGCGCAGTAGCTGAGGTGGTGGGGCAGGCGCTGCTCCAAACGGACGGGGCCGGTCAGCCGCAAACCGGGCACCTCCGCCAGCAACTGGGCCAAATGCCGTTGCAATTGCCGCAGGCGGGCCGTTTCTTGAGATAGCTCTTGGGCCGCCAAAGCTGCCGCCACTCCCAAGCCGACAATGCCCGGGATCCCTTGGGTGCCAGCCCGCAGCCGCCGTTCTTGCCCACCCCCCCGCAGCAGCGGTCGCAGCTCCACCCCTGGGCGCACGTACAGCGCCCCCACCCCCTGGGGCCCGTAGAGTTTATGCCCGGAAAGGGAGAGCAGATCCACCGGCAGTTGCGCCAGATCCAGCGGGATCCGCCCCACCGTCTGCACAGCGTCGGTGTGGAAGAGCACCCCCGCCTGGCGACAGATCTGACCCAGCTCTGCAATGGGCTGCAGGGATCCCACCTCATTTTGGCCGTGGACGATGGAGACCAAAACGGTATTGGGTTGCAGCGCCTGGATCAAAGTCTGGGGATCCACCTGGCCGGCGGCGTTCACCGGCAGACGAGTGACCTGCCAGCCTTGGGACTGCAACTGGCGGGCAGCATTCTCCACCGAGGCGTGCTCGACGCTGGAGATGATGAGATGTTGGGGAGTAGAGTAGCGCTGGGCCACCCCAAACAGGGCCAGGTTGTTGGACTCCGTCCCGCCTGAGGTAAACAGCAGCGCCTCCGGCTCACAGTTAAGCAGCTCGGCCACCTGCTGCCGCGCCCGCTCCATGGCCATGGCGGCCCGTTCTCCCCACCCGTGCAAGCTGGAGGGGTTGCCCCAGCTTTCCTGCATCGCCATCTGCATGGCCTCGATCACCTCAGGCCGAGGCGGAGTGGTGGCGCTGTGGTCAAAGTAGAGGGCAGGATCCAAACGCAACATGCCAGCTCGACCAGCCGGGGCTCCGTGTTCCTATCTTAAGATCCTTGGCCAGTGTTGCCCAACGCTGGCAGCAGCTTCCCCTTGTTGAGGCCAAACCCGCTGGAGGCAAATTGAGCCTGCCTACTTGAAAAGACTAGTACGCTGGCGGTGCATCACCACCGATTCCACCAAGCCAATGGCCAGAAAATTGGTCAGCAGAGCCGAGCGGCCATAACTTAGAAAAGGCAAAGGCAAGCCGGTAATCGGGGCCAGGCCGATGGTCATGCTGATGTTCACCACCGCCTGAAAGAGGATCATCGCCAGCACCCCAATGGCAATCAGGGATCCAAAATTGTCCTTGGCCCCTTGGGCAATCCAGATCAGCCGCGCACACAGGATCCAAAACAGGATCAGCACCGTCAGGGTGCCGATAAAACCCATCTCTTCCCCAATGGCCGAGAAAATAAAATCCGTGTGCTGTTCGGGGATGAAGTCCAGCTGGGTTTGGGTGCCCTGCTGGATACCGCGGCCCCAGAGGCCGCCGGCTCCGATGGCAATGCGGGATTGAATGAGGTGATAGCCGGCTCCCCAGGGCTCTTGCATGGGATCGATAAAAATCTCCAGCCGCCGCCGCTGATAGGGCTTGAGAAGGTGCCAAGCTAGCTGACCCAACTGCCCCGAGAGCAGGTTGATTACCCCAAAAGTTACGGCCCCCGTCCACTGCCAGGGGAGACGCCAAGCAGCCAACCCCGCCATTCCCAGACACCAGAGCAGCCAAACCCAAAGCATCCAGCTCAGCTCTGGGCGAGTGTGTAAGCCATAGAGAATGGCTCCCACCCCCGGCGACAGGAGCAAGAGGATCCAACTGCCCTTGGCTCCGGCCCAGTAGAGCATGACCAGGACAATCACCACAAACACCAGGGCAGTGCCCAGGTTGGGCTGCAGGAAAATCAAGATCCAGGGAGGAGCAATGACGGCAACGGCCACCCAAATCTGGCTGAAGTACTTGATCGGCCAGTGGTGCAGGAGAGCAGCCAGGGTAACAATTACCCCCAGCTTGGCAAACTCAGAAGGCTGCACCTGAAAGCCAGCGATGGAGAGCCAGCGCTCCGCCCCTCCCCCCGCCGTGCCGAAAAAGAGCACTGCAATTAAACCTGCCAAGGTCAGGAAGTAGGTGAACCAGTGCCAGCGCAAAAGCCGCTCATACGGGATCCGGGCTACCATTCCCAAAAACACCAGGCTGATCCCGGCCATGATCAACTGCTGCAGCCAATAGTGGCTGATGGGACGCTCCCAGACTGCGCTGCGGATGGCAAGAATGCCGATGCCTGTCAAGGCCAGCACCGTGGCCAGCAACATGCCATCGAACTCGCGCCAAGGAGCCAAGATCTGCCGCAGAAGCTTTTTCCACCTAGGCTGAGAAGACACCTTTGGGTCAACGTTGCCCAGCAATAGACCCCATCCTCCAAAGCAAGGCCAGCACCAGTTTGACATGCCCCTTGCCCCACTGGCTCACTCTCGACCCCTCTCCCACGGGGGGAGCTATTCCCAGCTCTGCAGTTGCCCTAGCCAAGCGGAGAGGCGGGATCCCACCTCTTCTCGACGCCCTTCAAGATTGGCTGCCGTCCAAATCAGAAGCAGGCCCAGCAGGATCCCAGTGGCCCAGAGCAGCAGCGCATCAGTTGTTACCAACAGCCATCCCTGCCGCAGGATCCCCAGCCCAAAGGCCAGCGTGCCCACGAAGAGATAGGCTCTTACCCGCAAGGCCAAGCCCAGCAGACCCAAGGCCAAACCCAACCCTACCGGCCAAAAGCCCGTCCACCGTTGCCCGTGAGTTTCCACCAGCACCACCAGCAGCCATGTGCCCAAGGAAACCAGCCGCAGCCAATGCCGCCCCCGCCGTCCGTTGGTTTCCTGTAATCCCGGATCCACCTGGGCCACATAGAGCAGGGATCCCACCAGGGGCAGGGCATAGAACGTCAGGGAAGCCCAATCCTGATGCCAGCCGTAATTCCACAGGATCCAGTTGCTCAAGAAAAGGCTGACATAGCCCAGGCGCACTTGGGATCTCCAGATAGCCAGCAGGGCATAGTAGGTTGCCCCCAGCAGCAGATTAAGGGTGTTATTTCCTCCCGCGGTTACCAGAAAAGCGGCCAGGGGCAGCACCAGGGCCGTATTCTGCCAAGGAGCCGCCGGCCAGCCCCACCGTCGCCAGGGCAAGCCGTGGTAAACCAGCCCCAGCCCACAGAGCAGGGATCCGGCCCACCGCGCTATGGATAGCTGTGGCAGCCCCAGGAACACACTGCCCAGCAGAACCCCAGCTCCTTGCCATGCACTGAGGTAACCCCAGACCGTTGGCACCCAATTTTGCTCTGTTGGAGATTCTAGAGTTGAGGTTCTCGCCTGTCCGGCGGCATAGGCCACCAGGCCGGATCCCGTCAGCACCCAGAGCCCCTTCCCCCAAGGGCTGAGAGCGAAACTCCAAAGGGCGAGGCTGGCCAAGCCCCAGTTGCCGGCACCTATCCGCTGCAGCCAGGCCGCTTTCAGCCGCAGGGTCGCCACCAGCCAAGATGGACAGAGGCAGTAGCCCACTGCCAAGAGCAGCCCTAGCAAAGCTGTCAGCACCGCCGCTTCGTCCTCCCAGAATTCCCCAGTTTGCTGGCCGAGAAAGTAGACCCAGCTCTCGTAGGCCGCCAGCGATATTCCGAAAGCTCCCAGGATCCCCTTCCGGTTGGTAGGAGGAGGGCCTTCCTGTTCGCGACAGGGGTGCTGCTCCGGTGACTGTCGGCGCCCCACGCCCAGCAGCACGATGGAGAGACCTAAGCTGCCCAGACCTGTCAGCTCGCTCCATTCGAGTTCGAGATGGGATCCCAGCCAGCCCAAGCCGGCATAGATCAGCGGCGCTGTCCCCCAGCAACTCAGAGCCTTGACCCGCTGCAGGAGTTGTCCCCCTGAGGACTCCGTCCCACCAGCGCGATCGGGCCGCTCAAAGAGGAGTTTCTCCGGCCCAATCCAAAAGAGGATCCCCAGGCTTAGATTGATGACGGCAAGCAGAGGGGCAACAGGACGGGATCCCTGTACAGCCCACAACACGCCGCTTGCCGCCAGTAGCTCCAAAGCCCAGCCCAGCCCGTACAACAACCCATCCATCTGACCCTTGATCTGGCCAGATGAAAGGGCTTGGGCAATTTCAGGGGCATCCCCTGTCGGAGAGGACTCCGTCCCGCTAGCGCTAGGGGGGAGGGTCGGAGAGGATCCCGTCTCGGCAATGGGAGCAGAGAAGACCGGAGCAACCTCTACCCAAAGTCGGAGACCAATGGCCAGCCAGGTAACCCCAGAGGCCAGCGGTATGGCTGCCGAGAAAGCAGGGGGCGAGGAAGGGGTGAAGAGGGCCGCCGCGGTGGGCAACGTTAGGGAGAGCAAGAGCACCAACCCCAAGGGTATACCCCAGCCATCCAGGGCTGGCCGGTAAGCGGCTTGCAGGCGAGAAGAGAGGTGCCGGATGCCGTAGCGACAGCCGCTCAAAAGCAACAGCAGCGCTGCCAAGACCAGCAGCCATTCCGCTTCCGTAAGTGTCGGCAAGAGCCGGCTGATCCCCACCAGGCCGAACCCTGAGCCGAAGGCCACCGCCAGCAGGGCTTCCCCCTCTGCTCCAGGAGTAGGGGAACTTGGCAAGGGACAAGCCCATAGCCACACCTGGGTAGCTAGCAGCAGCAACCCCAGCCCTAGCCCGAGCAGATCCGGGCCCGGCCTGCCCAAGGTGAGCAACTGCGCCATCACCAGCGAGAGCACGGCCCAAAGACGCAGGGATCCCCGCACTGGGATCCCCTGCTGCCAGGAAAGGGATCCCAATCCCCCTTGCTCTGGGCTCTGCAGCCAGCGGGGCATGAACTCCAGGGGGGGCAGGGCCAATACCTGAGCTGCCGTTAAAGCAAGAGGCACCAGCAGCCACAGCCAGCCCATGGATTGTTCACCAGTCGCAGACAACTCGGGGAGCCGTTGCAGCAAAAACGCCAAGTAGCTGGATCCCACCAGCACCAGCCCTATGCCATCTGCACTTCGCTGCCACAGCCCCACGGGCAATCCCCAAAAGCGCCCTGACCCACCCAGAGCCACCCGCCCTGCCCATTGCAATAGGCCCACCAGCAGCAGAACCACTCCCCAACTGGACAGGCTCAAGTCAGACAAGAGCCAGCGGATCCCGGCTAGCAGTGCCCCCACTCCGTAGGCGTGGGTCAGAAGTACCCAAAGAAAGTTGGGAGTTTCTCCTGATCTGGACTTTTGTTGTAGCCACCAGGCCAGGATCCCGGCGCTCAAAAGCAAGTGCCAAAAGCGAATGGCCGGATAGGGAAGGCTCAAGAGCAGCAGGGATCCCCCTAGCCCCAAAACCAAGCGCTCTGTTGGTTCTACCAGCCTAGAAAAGCCTGTCTCACCGGCTTCTGGACCGCTCCTCTGCCAGCGGGCCGCCAACCCCAGCCACAGCACCTCGTAGGGCAGCAGCGCCAACCCCAGCAAGCCCCAAGGGGAATCAAGGGGCTGAAACCAGTTGGTTACTGTAGCTACAACCTCTTGCCGCCAGCTTGCTGGCCACACCTGCCAAAAAGCCCAGCAAGTTTCCAGGCCCAGCAAGAACAGCAACGTCAAATGCACCCTAAGGACTTCGTCCCGCTGGGGCGACTGGGTGTGTCGGCGCAAGCGCCCGATTAAGACATGGATCCCCAGCAGGCTAATCCCCAGCAACTGCCAGCCGCTGAAAGGGCTCTCCGCCAAGCCAATGGCAGCCAGCAGCCAGCCCACCACCAACAGCACCCAGCTCCCCTCCCACCAGCGGGAGAGCGTCCCCTCCTGAGCGCCTTCTGCTACGACGTCCGGGGATCCCTGGGGCCATTCCGCTGCTAACCAACCCAACAGGGCCACCGCCAACCCCAACTGCGGCACTTGGACATGCCCAGACAGCAGCCCCCGTAGGATTAACAGGGATCCGGCAGCCCCGATTAGCCAGATCTTGGAGCCCCGTAATTCCTGAGACCGGCGGCTCCAGGTGTAAATCACGGTGCTGAGGATCCCCAGATACAGGATCCCCAGGACAAAAGCAGGGCGAAGCTCCTGCGGCCCCAAGCTCCAGAAAGCGTGCAAGCCAGAGAGGGCCAAAAAGTTCACCAAGGTTCCGTAAAAGGCATTGGAAAAGGCATTGGGCTCCACACCGCTGTCGCGAAAGCCGGCACCTGAACCCAGCGAGCGCACCCGACCCTCAGCCGTCAACGGGATCCCCAGCAGCAAGCCCAGCGCCAGGATGCGGATCCCCCAAAGGATCCCCAGCCCATCCAGGGCCCACACGTTCACCGGCACCAGCAGCAGGGCAATAGCCTCCAAGGTTTGACCGGTTAGACGCAGCCCTTCCTGCCGTTGGATCCATCCAGCACCTACCCCAAAAGCCGCCGTATAGGCCAAGAGCACCCCATACTGAGCAGTTGGAGAAAATTGCTCCCAGTGGCTGGCCGCCAGCACCCCCGAGGACACCACCACCAAAAACAGGCCCAGCAGCAACAGCCAAGTCACGCTCAGCTCTGACAGCAAGTTCCGCAGCAAAACAGCCAGCGCCGGGGTAGGGGGGGGCAAGGACTCCGTCCGAGTAGCGCGAGTGGATTGAGGGGCAGCTTGGGGCTCTTCTCCCCCCTCGACCGCAGGTTCCTCAACCCCAGATCCGGCCAGGCGAGCATTTCTTTCTCGCACCATCCCCGGGATCCAAATCAAATCCAGGAGCTGACCGATCCCCAGCAGCCCAAAAGTAAGCAGCCAGAGCAGCCCCGTGCCCCAGCGGCCCAGATAAAAACGGTGCAGGCCACAGATGCCAAACAAACCCAAAATCCAGAGCACGTAGGCCGAGCCAAGACGAGCCGGGATCTCGTCGCTGGGGGAAACTGCCGCTGACCTTGGTTCCTCCCCCTCTAGCCGATACTGCTCCACCAGCAAGCGAAAGTGCTCTGGAGTCAGCAAGCTCAGCTCCAGCCAGGCCCGCAAACCCTGCAAGACTTGCTGCCGGGATCCCCGAACGGTGAGCTCCAAAAGGACTTGCTCCGAGGAGGGCGAGCGGTCAGATTGCAGCTCCTCTGCTCCTGGAGGCAAGAGGTGATCCTGGGATCCCATGGCCAGATTCCTTGAGCAAAAGGCTTGGGGCTACTGCTACTCTAAGCCTTGCTCTAGCCGGTTGCCATGCCGTTCTCAAATCCTTCTGATACATTTACGCTGAACACTGCTGAACATCACTGTTCAACTATGCAGCGATAGCATTCTGTTTGTTTCCAAAC
>NZ_JANSIA010000003.1:0-81814 GCF_047461835.1 Synechococcus sp. R60.1
CTGCCTGCCGATGCACCGTTCCCTGTGGATTAGACTTGTTTTGCAAGCTGGCAGTAGCCAGGGAGGCTGGGGAAGGGGAACCACCTGTCCAGTCGTTTTGTCGGGGGTTGTAGACCCAGACAAGTGGCGTGGGGCAGGAATGCCCAGCCGCGAGGTAAGGACTCCGTCCTGCTGACGGGAAGGGTGGCCCGCGCTCTGTCCGTAGGACGAGCGCCGGGAGGATGTCACGGTGCATGAAGGGTGGGATCCTCTGCACAAGCGTTCGTGAGGTTGGGTTCATGTCTTCCGTGCTGTGGCAAGCGATTGGGTATGCCTGTGGGATCTCGCTGGGGCTCCTAGGCTTGGTTGCCCTGGTCAACGTTCTTGTGGGGTGGCTGGATCGGCAGACCTCAGAGACTCCGGAGGAGCCGACCGAGTCGCCAGAACCCTGCAGCACAACGGAGGGATCCCCGTCGGCATGAGTGACAGGGTTCGCGTTCACGTCTGGGTACGGGGGCGGGTTCAGGGGGTGGGGTTTCGCGCCCACACCGAAGCCATGGCCCGCAATGCCGGTGTTGGCGGCTGGGTGCGCAACTTGCGGGATGGTCGCGTCGAGGCCGTTTTTGAAGGATCCCCTGCTGCGGTGGAGGCCATGCTGCGCTGGTGCCAACAGGGCAGCCCCGGTTCGGTTGTGGAGGCCATTGAGCAACGTTCCGAGCCGCCGGAAGGTCTACCCACTTTTGAGATTCGCCCTACCGTTTGAGGAAGTTTCGCTGTTCTGAGGATCTGCTTCAAGCTGGGCTGCTCCGGCCTCGTCCTGGGTTCTGGGCTGCCGTCCCCAGAAACTGTCTGTGAGCTGGGATCCCCCAAGGTCGCACTAGAATGGTTACACCGCAAGTTTTTCCCATCCCATGACTGTTGCTGCCCCCGCCAAAGTGCAATACGAAGCTGTGATTGGGCTGGAAGTTCACTGCCAGCTCAGCACTCGCTCCAAGATCTTCTCCAGCAGCGCGACAGCCTTTGGCGCTCCCCCCAACACCCAGATTGACCCCATCTGCATGGGCCTGCCCGGCACCCTGCCGGTGCTCAACGAAAAGGTGCTGGAGTACGCGGTCAAAGCGGGTTTGGCCTTGAATTGCACCATTGCCCCCTACAGCAAGTTCGACCGCAAGCAGTACTTTTACCCCGACTTGCCCAAAAACTACCAAATCTCCCAATACGACCTGCCGATTGCTACCCACGGCTGGATTGAGATCCAGCTCAGCGACGGTCGTACCAAGCGCATCGGCATCACCCGTCTGCACATGGAAGAAGATGCGGGCAAGCTGGTCCACGCTGGCAGCGACCGCCTATCGGGATCCAGCTACTCTTTGGTGGATTTCAACCGGGCGGGGGTTCCCCTCATCGAGATCGTCAGCGAGCCGGACATCCGCAGCGGGGAAGAGGCAGCCGAGTATGTGCAAGAGCTGCGCCGCATCCTGCGCTATGCCGGGCTGTGCGATGGCAACCTGCAGGAGGGATCCCTGCGCTGTGATGTGAACATCTCGGTGCGTCCGCTGGGATCCCAGACCTTTGGCACGAAGGTGGAAATTAAAAACATGAACTCCTTCAACGCCATCCAACGGGCCATCGAGTACGAGTTCAACCGCCAAGTCAAGGCTGTGGAGGCGGGCGAGCGGATCGTGCAAGAGACCCGCCTCTGGGAAGAAAACAGCCAGCGCACCATCAGCATGCGCAAGAAAGAGGGATCCAGCGACTATCGCTATTTCCCCGAGCCCGATCTGCCGCCCATTCGCGTTACCGAAGCGCAGAAAACCCGCTGGCAGGCAGAGCTGCCGGAATTGCCCGGTGTGAAGCGGCGACGTTATCAGGAGGTGTACGGCCTCTCGGTGTACGATGCCCGCTACCTCAGCGATGAACGCAACACCGCCGAATACTTTGAAGCCGTGATCGCCGCCGGTGCCGACCCGAAAGCAGCCGCCAACTGGATGATGAGCGACATCGCCAGCTACCTCAACACCCACAAGCTGGACTATCCCGACATTGCCCTGAAGCCGGAAACCCTGGCCGAGCTGATTGGCCTCATCGAGCAGGGCACCATCTCCAGCAAAATCGCCAAGGAGATCCTGCCGGAACTGCTGGAAAAAGGCGGGTCGGCCCGCGCCCTGGTGGAAGCCAAAGGCATGACCCAAATCTCGGATAGCGCTCTGCTGGGGCAGATGATCGCCGAGGTGCTGGCAGAAAACCCCGAGCAACTGCAGCAGTATCGGGGGGGCAAAACCAAGCTCTTCGGCTACTTTGTCGGGCAATTGATGAAAAAAACTCAGGGACGGGCAGATCCAAAGCTGGCCAACGACCTGCTCAAGCAACACCTCGACGGCTAGCTCCAAGCATCTGTGAGGGAATAGCCCAACTCCTGCATCATGCGCCGCAGCAGGGGCAAGCTCAGCCCGATAACATTGCCGGGGCACCCCTCGATCCGCTCCACAAACAGGCTGCCGCGGCCATCGATGGCAAAACAGCCAGCACAATTGAGCGGCTCACCGGTGGCCACATAGGCGCGGATTTCCTCGTCGCTGGGCTTGGCAAAAAACACCCGCGTCACCGCATAGTGGGTGAGGCGGCGGTTCTGCTTCGTGTCAATCAAGGCATGGCCTGTGTAGAGCTCTCCCACTTCGCCCCGCATTTGCCGCAGGCGCCGTTCCGCCTCCAGAGCATTGGCCGGCTTGCCCAGGATCTCGCCATCTAGGTAGAGCACGGAGTCGGCCCCCACGACCAAGACGGGCTCCCGTTGCTGGGCCGCCACCACTTCGGCTTTCGCCGAGGCCAGCTTCTGCACCAGCTCCACCGGATTAGAGCTCTGGATTTGGCTTTCGTCGAAGTAGCTGGGTTGAACGCGATGGGGGATCCCGGCAGCCTTTAACAATTGGCGGCGGGCAGGGGATTGCGAGGCCAGTACGATAGGAGGCAACATCGACTCAACACCTAATTAACACCCAAAGCCTGGACGTTTGCTTAGGGGAAGTTCGCTCTGTGAGCTAGTTTCCATTAGCTTAGTTAGTATGCGCCTGATGGGCGTTGAAAGGAAACTCTCTCGATATCTTCCCAGCTGGATCCCGTTTGTGACCACTCTCCCCACCCAAGCTGATCTCGATCTTGCCCATTCTGGGATCCTCCAGCGCTATTGGGGGGATCAAGACACTCCGGAAAGCCGCTGGGTGAACTTGCTGGTGGCGGCGCTGGTTTTCTGTTCGTCCACCTTCTTTGTGGTGGAAACCTATCCCGTTCCCCCTGAGGTGCGTCTTGGGCTGGAGCGGGTGGATCGCCTCATTCTCGGCCTGTTTGTGGTGGAATATCTGCTCCGCCTGGCGGCGGCCCCGCAAAAGCTGCGCTACGTCTTCAGCCTCTATTCACTCATCGATTTGCTGGCCATTTTGCCCTTTTTTGCCGGGCTAACCGATATTCGCTTCATCCGCCTCTTGCGCTGGTTTCGCATCCTGCGGCTGCTGCGCTTGGTGGAGGGCAAAACCCTGTTTGGGCAAGTGATCTCCGCCGATAGCCGCATTTTGCTGCGCATTTTCTTCACCCTCTTTGCCATTGTTTTCGTCTACTCTGGGCTGATCTACCAGGTAGAACATCCAGTGAATCCTGGCGCTTTTGCCACCTTTTTGGATGCTTTCTACTTTTCCGTCGTTACCATGACCACGGTGGGGTTTGGGGATCTCACCCCCACTTCTGAGCTGGGCCGGCTGCTGACGGTGCTGATGATCCTGACGGGGATCGCTCTAATTCCCTGGCAAGTGGGGGAGCTGATCAAACAATTGGTGAAAAGCGGCAACTCGGTGCAATGGGCCTGCCCAGGCTGTGGCCTCTCCCAGCACGATGGGGATGCCCAATTCTGCAAGCGCTGCGGCACACCGCTCTACCCAGGCAGTTAAGCCTATCGGGGTTGGCCCGGCATTTTCAGAAAATTTCCTGTGCCAAGGCAACAACAGGTTGACCAAGAAAACTGGGTTGCAGGCCCCGCCCTTGAGGTCGGCTTTGTGCTGTGGTGCTGAGCAAACTCCGCCAACTTGAATAGGGCGTAGTGTCAACAGAAGAAGTATCTGGGAGTTCATCCCAGTGGTTGGGGTCATGGCATCCCCCTTCATCCGTAAGGATGAGGTAGCCCAGGAAGTGGGAGTCATCCTGCGACCTGGGAAAGAACCCTTGCCCTCCGGGGCAGGGAGAATGTCAACCAATCCCGAACCTGCCGTTAGCCCCAGTTGGGGAAAGCTGAGAAATCGTTTAAGATCGTTAACGGCAACACTCTAAACAACCGGACGGTGCTCTGCATGGCGGTGCAAGAGGAGGTTTTTTTTGAGGGCGGCCCCCACAGTGGCGATTTGGTGTTGAACTCCTTCATTGGGGCTACACTTGTCGGCTTGCCTCTGTTTGTGGGGGCACTGGTGCGTAAGCTGTGGGTACACTATCGGATTACCAATCGTCGCATCACCGTGATTGGGGGATGGGGCGGCAAGGAGCGCTCAGATGTAATCTACGGCGAGATTGCCAAGGTGGTTATGGTGCCCCGTGGCTTGGGCGTGTGGGGAGACATGGTGCTCACCCTCAAGGACGGCAGTCGCCTGGAGATGCGGGCCCTGCCTCGCTTCCGCGAGATCTACAACTACATCAATGAGCGGATCGACGAGAAAGCCAAGCAGGTGAGCGGCCCAATTGGCAAAAAGCGCCGCTCTGCCAAGTCCTGACAGTGCCTGAGCCTTGGGGATCCCTTCCTGTGGCCTTTCCCCCTCTCCCGGGCCAGCATTCGCTTGGCCTGGGTGCCTGGCGTTGGTGCATGAGTACCTGATCTGGCCGGGGGGATCGGAAAAGGTTCTGCAGGAGCTGGTGGCCTTTGCCCCCCAGGCCCCCCTTTACGTTAGTCTCTTCTCGGCTCACACCCTGCCGCCGAGCTGGCAGGAGCTGACAATTCACACCTCCTTTTTGCAAGGCTGGGCCAAGTGGCTGGGGGTGCTGCGCCCTGATTACCATGCCCGCCTCAAGTATCTGCTGCCCTGGATGCCGTTGGCCTATGAGAGCTTCGACCTCTCCGGCTATGACTGTGTGATCTCCAGCAGCCACGCCTTTGCCAAAGGGATCCTGACGGGAGCCTCTACCCTGCACCTGAGCTACATCCACAGCCCCACCCGTTACCTCTGGGAGAACCGGGAGCTGTATCTGCAGCGAGAAGGGCTGGGGAGAAGCGGGCCTGTTGGCGCAATTGGCCAATGGCTGCTGCACCGCTTGCGCCAATGGGATTTTCTGGCAGCTCAACGTCCAGATCTGTTGATCGCCAACTCCCAGCACATTCGCCGCCGCATTGCCAAGCTCTATCGCCGCGAGGCTGTGGTCATTTATCCGCCCGTTCCGCTGCAGGGGTTGGAGCCGGTGGCGGATCCCAGCGCCGATTATGACCTGGTGGCAGGCCGACTGGTGCCCTACAAACGGGTGGATCTGGCGATTGCCGCCTGTGAACGGCTGGGTCGTCGGCTGCTGGTTGTGGGCGAAGGGCCGGAGCTGGCTCGGCTCAAGCGACTGGCGGGGCCGCAGGTGGAGTTTTTGCCCCATCAGCCCCCCGATCGTTTCCGGGAACTGCTAGCCAATTGCCGGCTGCTGCTGTTCCCCTGGGAGGAGGATTTTGGCCTAGTGGCAGTGGAGGCCCAGGCCTGCGGCCGCCCCGTGGTTGCCCTCAACCGGGGAGGTGCCCAAGAGACGGTCATCCACGGCCAAACCGGCATCCTCATTCCCGAGGCCAGTGTGGAAGCGCTGGTGGAAGGGCTGCGGCAGGCGGATCGACAGGAATGGGATCCGCAGCGGATTCGGGCCCATGCTCTGCAATTTGCCCCAGAGCGGTTTCATGCCCAGCTGGGAGCCCTGTTGCGCTGGGCTTGGCCTCGTTTTCAAGCTGGAGAACGGTTGGATCCCCGAGAATGGAGCGCTCAGTAGGGCCGCCGCTGCACAAAAGTCGGCAACTCAATCCGGTTGCGACTGCCCGTTTCCCCTCCTGCCCGTGAAGCGGCCAAAGCGGAGCGTTTCAGGAGCCTTTCTGTCCGTTGGCGCCAGCCGAGCGGGGCACTTTCTTCCCGCTCGTCCAGGGTGAGCGGCGGGATCCCTGGGGTGGGTGTTCTCCAGGTGGTGGCCGGGGAAGGAGCAGACTCGTCAGCCGCGGCAGGAATCCGTTCCTGGGCCCGATGATTCGACCTGGGCTCGACAACCGCTGGCTGAGGGGAAGCGGAGGCCGACTGACGCAGTGTGGCCAGTTGCTCTTCCAGTTCTTGATTGCGCTGCTGCAGCAGGGCCACTTCCTTTTCTTGGGTTTGCGCGTAGGCGTGGGCCTGCACACACTCGGTTTTCAAAGCCATCACCTGCTGCTGCAACTTCTCGATTTGCTTTTGGCTGACCAGATGATGGGCCTCGGCCAGTTCTCGCCCCCGCCGGGCTGCTTCCAGGCTTTCTCGGGTGTCCTGCACCTGCTGCTGAACTTCCTGCCACTGGGCAAGGGTGGGACGCTGGGCCAACTCTTGCATGAGCTGATCCCGCTCGGCTCGCAAAGCACCAAGCTCGCGGGTCAAAGCCTGCACCTGCTCCTCCAGGGCAAGGATTCGCTGCGCCTGTGAGGACTCTGTTTCCCTGAGGTGGGCGGCCTGGGCTGCTTCCGCTTCCAGCTTGGCAATCTGTTGGGCTTGCTCGGCCTGCTGCCGCTGACTCTGCTGCAGCTCTTCCAGCAAGGTGGCCCGCTCGGCCTTGGCAAAAGAGGCCTGTTGGCGCAGATGATCCAGCTCCGCCTGCAAGCGTGCCCATTGCTCTGGGGTAGGACGCTCTTCCAGTTCGCGAATACGTTGCCGGGCGGTGTTCAGGTCAGCTTCCATGTGTGCCTTTTCGGTTTCCAGATGGGTCTTCAAACGCTGCCATTCGGCTTCCGCTTGGCGGTGGGCAGCCTCTAGCTCCGCCCGTAGGGTTTCCAGTTCTTGTGCAGAAGGTCGAGCAGCCAACTCTTGGATTTGCGCTTGCAATTGTGCTTTTTCCTCCTCTAGCTGCTGTACACGGAGCTGCAGTTGGGCTTGCAAAAGCTGCACCTGCGGCAACTTGACGGCGTATTCTCCCAATTGGTTGGCCTGCTGTTTCAGCTCCAGGAGCTCCTGCTGCAGTTGGTAAAATCGGGCCGGATCGACGCGCCGCTGCAATTCCGCCTTGAGGGTTTCAATTTCCGTCTGACTGGTTTGCAACTGCTGCTGCAGAATGTGGTAGTGCTCCAGCGTTGGACGGCGCTCCATTTCCCACAGGAGATTCTGCAGTTCTTCGATGTGCTGTTGCTGAAGCTGAAAAGCCTCTGGGGTAGGGCGCTGGGCCAGCCGCGCTTTCTCCTCTTGACACGCTTGCAAAGCTTGATCCCGCTCTTGAATCTGGGCCTGTGCTTCCAGCAGTTGATGTTCCAGGCGATGGATGCACTCAATCTGCTGCAATGACAGCGCTTCCGATTCGGCGAGGGATCGCTCTAGGTTGCGCACCCGCGCCCGCAAGGCTTTTAGCTCCTCTTCCCCTTCCATATCCAGGCTGCTCGACAGGTTATGGGCCTTACTGTAGCAGATGGTCTGGATGAAAATCCAGCTCGCCACTATCTGTAGTGTAAATTTTTAGCTTTTCCCAGAACCAACACTAACTCTGTTGCCCCCGCCCTCTATACTGAGAAGGTGAGTTTTCAGATGAACCCTGTGATGAAGCTGGGATCCAAACCTTGGGGATGGGTGCTGGGCCTGCTGGGTGTGGCCTTGGTCGGTTGTGGTGCCGATGCGCTGACGGCCAGTACTCCGCCGCCGCCTTTGATCACCAGCAGCGATATTCCTTCTGTGGTGAATCGGAACGGCTTTTTGGAGCTGGGGGTCTCGGTATCGGTGCCGGGCCGGATCCCGGCGGAGCTGGCGTTTCAGGTGTCGTGGTCGGGGATTGAGGTTCAGACGCTCTCGGCAGCGCAGGTGAATTGTGTGTCGGGAGAGGTGTCTTGTACAACCCGCTTCCGCATTCGTCCTCCCCTAAGCTTGGTGCCCGGCTCCTACCTAGTCAGTTTGCGGGTCTTCGACCGGTTGGGCCAAAGCGCTGTGGTGACCGGGACGGTGCTGCTCAGGGATCCCTGAGGTCGCCCTATCCTTGTCCAGCCTTGAGAAAGCGGTGCGGTTCCGGCTCGCATAAGCGTTGCGTAGCAACATAGGGTGTCGTAGGCGTAGCACTTTTGCCCGGATTTTGAAAGGGATCAGCGGGGGGGAAATACTTTTTGGCGAACATCGTCGGCGAAAGCTTCCACTGCTTCTCGGATCGCCTGTCTCAAATTGGTATAGGCCTTGGCAAAAGGGGGGAGCCGCTCGCTCAGCCCCAGCAGGTCGTGGGTGACCAAAATCTGCCCATCGCAGGCCGGCCCGGCTCCAATGCCCAGGGTTGGGATCCCCACCTGGGCTGAGATTTGGGCAGCCAATTCCGCCGGCATGTGCTCCAGAACCAGGGCAAATGCCCCTGCTTGTTCCAGGCTGAGGGCCTCTTGTCGCAGACGCTCCGCCTCCGGAGTGGTTTTTCCCTGCTGGCGATAGCCTCCCAGTTGATGTTTGGCCTGCGGAGTGAGGCCGATATGACCCAAAACCGGGATCCCCCGCTGCACCAGAAAGGCCACCGTTTCCACCATGTCGGGGTAGCCCCCCTCCAGCTTGACCCCGTTGACTCCTGCCTCCTTCATCAACCGCCCTGCTGAGAGGAGAGCTTGTTCTTTGTGGACTTGATAAGTCAAGAAGGGCAAGTCGGCCACCAAAAAGGCCCGTTCTACCCCGCGGCGCACCGCCTGGGCGTGATGGAGCATCTGTTCCAGCGTCAGGGGCAGGGTGCTGGTATACCCCAAGTGGGTCATGGCCAAGCTGTCGCCCACCAGGATCAAGTCGATCCCAGCCTGATCCAAAATCTGAGCGGTGGCGTAGTCGGCAGCCGTGAGGGCCACCAAAGGTTGACCCGCCTGTTTGGCCTGGCGAAAGTGGTGAATGGATAGAGCAGCCATATCTCCATGATCTCATCTGGGCGTTCCCGCCAGCGGTGCGGAGCACTTTCCCATCAACCGCATCCCGTGGGGGAAGCAAGCTTGGCTTTGAGGCTGGGAAGAAGCAGGAGACTCGGTTTGCCGTTAAGATGGTAAAGCCCCACAGCTGACTGGAAGGGTGACAGAGTGGTTGATTGTGACGCTCTCGAAAAGCGTTGTGACTGCAAGGTCACCGTGGGTTCGAATCCCACCCCTTCCGTCTTCAGGCATACAGTTTTAGAACGCCTTGCCCAGCTAGGGCCTCTGGGATTTTTGGGGATCCCACCCAAGCCCTTCGCATCAGCGGTGCGGTTCCCCCATAACACTTTGGCATGGAGCCAAGGTCAAGGTTGGATGGGGTTCTTGGCCTTTCTTCTAGAGTCTTATGTTCACCGCTCCTGCTCTCTCTGCCCAACTGCATCCGCTCATTCAGGGCTTATCTGAGGCAATCCTGAACGTTTGGGGATCTACCCTCACCCTAGCCCCCTATCCTCTGCCTGAAGATCTGGGCTACGTGGAAGGCCGCCTAGAGGGTGAGAAATTGCAAATTGAAAACCGCTGCTACCAAGGGGATCCCTTTCGCAAGCTGCACCTGGAGCTGGCCCAGGCCGGGCAAAGCCTGGACATTCTCCATTGCGTTATGTTTCCGCAGCCGCAGTACCCGCTGCCGCTGTTCGGTTGCGACATTGTGGTCGGTCGCGGACAGGTGAGCGCCGCCATTGTCGATCTCTCGCCGGTGACCCCCAGCTTGCCCGATCTCTATATCCAGGAGCTGGAAGCGTTGGGATCCCATCTCGTCCCTTTCCAACACCGGCGCCGGTTGCCGGAGTGGGGCACGATTTTTTCTCCCTACTGTCTGTTCGTGCGTCCTGCCGACGAAGCAGAGGCCGAGCGCTTTTTACACTTTGCCTGCCGTTTCCTGGAAATTCACTGCCGGCTGGCGCAGCAGATCCCCCCACAGACGGATCCCGGCCAAATTTTGGCCCACTACCAGGGGCAGCAGCGCTATTGCAGCCAGCAACAGCAGAACGACCGCACCCGCCGCGTTTTGGAAAAAGCTTTTGGCCCCGCCTGGGCAGAGCGCTACATGAACACCGTCCTTTTTGACTTGCCTCCCAGTCCCGTGCAGATCTAGGCGGGATCCCCTTGCAGCCGCTGCTGGATGCTCAAGGCCAATTTTTGCCCCAGGAACTCCGGCATGGCTGGAGTTGAATCCGGCCCCAGCAAGTAGAAAATAAAGCGCGTCTGCTTGCGGCGGAGCATCAAGTTGAGGTTAACAACGGTCAAATCCTCCTGCGCGAGGGCCGTCATCACCCGGTAAAACGCGCCCGGCTGGTTGTCCACATCCACCAGAAGTGTGGGCAAATGAAACACCGGGTCAAAATAAAAAGAAACCTGCACGTCTTTTAGTCCGGCCTTCAGATCAAACTCCAGCGCCAAGGTTTCATGAACGCGAAACACACCCGCCAGGCATTCGTGAATAGCCCGTTCTAGACTGAGCTTGGTTTGGGAAGATAGGCTGTGGCCATCGCGGGAGACGATGGTGCGGATAAACACCAGGTGTGGTGAGTAGATTTGCCCATAGAGATGAATGCCATGCACCGAGAGATTAAAAGCAGTGAACACCCCAAACAGATCGCTGAGCAGAGAAGGTCGGTTGCGGTAGGCCAGACAGACCACCGTCTTGCGACCTTCGTCCTGCACCTGTACCACCGCCTTGCGGGTCTGGTAGAGGGTGTAAGCCAAGCGCAGATTTTGGGCCTGCACCTCGCTGCTGACAAACTGGCTGTAAAAAGGCGGAAAGCTCTGGTTAAAACGCCGCATCAGAGCGGATCGCGTCAGCGGGACGGAGTCCTTGCGGGTGCTGACTTTGAGCGGCTGAAGATCTTCATGGGCAGCCCTCTTCCGCGCTTCCCGATCCCCGGCAACTCCTAGAGAAGCCACCTTGGGCTGGGGAGTGCCCTGCTGTGCTGATTGCTCATCAGTTGACATCGACCTCGCCACCTGCGTTGCTCCTTCTCCATCGTTGCTCAGTACGCCCCAGCCAAACCTCATTTATCCGCAAAATCACTGAGGCTCGAAACGAATGTCGACGCTGTATCCAATTCTTATCCAATGCTTTTCAGTTCAATTTATCTCATAGGGCTAAGCTGGGCATCTGAGGAGCCAGTGGGGGCATCCCCCAATTGGGGGGATCCTTCCCTTCTTCGCTGCTGAACCGACGCTGTGAGCCTTTCAATCCCAGAATAGCCAGAATAAGCCTAAACTATGAATTGAGCAGAGCGCTGCAATTTTTGATATAAAGTGCCGCATTGAGTGCTGGCCGGCTGGGTGACATGAAGCGCTATCTTGTTGGCCATCACTTTGGTTTTTCCCTAGGTTTGTGAAGGGATCCCTGTGAGCAGAACTGTTGCCGATCCCACCCCATTTTCGCCCGCACAAGCGCCGGATCCCGGTGGAGCCTGGTGGGATCTCAGTCTCATCACTTCCCCTGCCCAAGAAGACCTGATCTTTTGGCGGCTGGAGAGTTTTGGCTGTCGGGGCATGACCAGCCAAGCCTATGGCGAAGATCAGATTTGCATTCACGCCTATTTGCCTTGGCCTCACGTCAGCCTCCTGGATTTGGCAGCCCTCTCCCTGCGCCTGCAGCAAGATGCCCTCATTGCCGGTCAGCGGGTTCCGAAGCTGCGCTGGGAACGCATAGAGGCGGAAGATTGGAGCAGCAGTTGGAAGCAGCACTGGCAGCCCCAATGGGTCGGGGATAAGTTGCTCATTTGTCCGGCCTGGCTGGATCCGCCCCCTCACCCCGGTCGGCACCTGTTGCGGCTGGATCCCGGTATGGCCTTCGGCACGGGCACTCACCCCACCACGCAGCTCTGTCTGGAGTCGCTGGAGATGCGCCTGGAGGGCGGCGGGGGTGCCGAGGGAGTGACTGTGGCCGATGTGGGCTGTGGATCCGGGATTCTGTCGTTGGCGGCGGCCCTGTTGGGGGTGAAGCGGGTGTTTGCGGTGGACATCGACCCCCTGGCGGTGCAAGCCACGATGCACAACCGCGATCTCAACGGCCTGACGGATCGCATTGTGGTCGCTCAGGGCAGCCTGGAGCAGATTCCCGAAATGGTGGATGGGTTGGTGTGCAACATCCTGGCAGATGTGATCCTGGATATGATCCCGGAGTTTCGGCTGGTGGTAAAGGAGGGGGGATGGCTGATCCTCAGCGGCATCCTCATCGAGCAGGCCAAGTTGGTGGCGGAGATGCTGGAGGCCAACGAATGGGTGGTGGCAGCCCTCTGGCGACGGGGGGAGTGGTGTTGTCTGAACGCACGCATGACCTGAGCGCTTTGCCCCGATTGGCGATTGACCCAGCGCAGCGGGATCCCAGCGGTGTTCTCCATTTAACTGGTCTGCAACAGCACTACTTGCAGCGGGTGCGCCGCCTCAGGCCGGGGGATCTCTTTTTGGTTTTGGACGGCTCAGGCAAGCTGTGGGCGGCCCGTTGGCAAGCCCAGGGATCCCAAATTGTGGGCGAGGTGGAGACGCTGCCGCGGGAATTGCCTGTTTTTTTGCATCTGGGCTTGGCGGTGGTCAAAGGGCAGGGGTTTGACGAGGTGCTCCGCCAGGTTACCGAGCTGGGGGCGGCGCGCATTACTCCCCTGCTGACGGAGCGCACCGTGTTGGAACCGGGATCTGGGCGGCAGGAACGCTGGCAAAAAATTGTGCGGGAGGCCGCAGAACAATGTGAGCGGTTGCGCTGGCCTCAGGTCGATCCCCCCACCCCTTGGACAAGTTGGCTGGCGGAGCTGCAAGCCGTTCGCGCTACTCGGACGGAGTCCTTCTGGTGGGGTATAGCCGTGGCGCGCGAGAACGCCCCCCTGCTGGTGCAGGCCCTGCCAAAGCTGCAGATCCCGGCCTTGGCCATAGCCATTGGCCCAGAAGGGGGCTGGACGGTTGCCGAACGTCGGCAGGCTGAGGAATATGGGGGAGTGTCCGTCTCCCTTGGCCCTACCATCTTGCGAGCTACCACCGCCGCTGTTGTTGCCACCAGCCAAATTGCCGCCACCTACTCCTGGTTGGACTCGAGCTTGGATCGAGGTCATTTGGCTCCGCTAGCGACGGGGAGTGTTGTCGCCGATAATCAATAACTAGGCCGTTTGCGTCAGCGGGACGGAGTCCTTTGACGAGAACAGCCATTGGCATAGCAGGCGGCCAGGCCCACCCCAGGGAGGGAGAACGAGAATGGAGATGATCCAGGCGGTGCGGGGCACCCGAGATATTCTGCCGCAGGAGGTGCGGCTCTGGCAGCAGGTGGAAGCCAGCGCCCGAGAGATCCTGGGACGGGCCAACTACCAAGAAATTCGCACCCCCATCCTGGAGTTGACGGAGCTCTTTGCCCGCAGCATTGGCAGTGCCACCGACGTGGTGGGCAAGGAGATGTACTCCTTCAGCACCCGTGGCGAGCAAGAGGTGAGCCTGCGCCCAGAGAACACAGCAGGTGTGGTGCGGGCCTACATCCAGCACGGGCTGCAAACGGCTGGAGATGTGCAACGCCTCTGGTATTGTGGGCCGATGTTTCGCTATGAGCGTCCCCAGGCGGGGCGGCAACGCCAGTTTCACCAGTTGGGGGTAGAGCTGCTGGGCAGCCGGGATCCCCGCGCCGATGCGGAAGTCATCGCCTTGGCCTGGGAGCTGTTGCAGGCGGTGGGGGCGGAGAACCTGAGCTTGCGGCTCAACTCCTTGGGGGATCCGCAGGACCGGCGGGCCTATCGCCAGGCCCTGGTGGACTACCTCACCCCCTTGCGGGAAAAGCTGGATCCCGACTCCCAAGAGCGCCTCACCCGCAACCCGCTGCGCATTCTAGACAGCAAGGATCCCCGCACCCGCGAGATTGCCGAGGGGGCCCCCAAGCTGCCAGATTACCTCAGCCCAGAATCGCGGGCTTTCTTCGAGCAGGTGCAAGCTCACCTGCAGATGTTGGATATTCCCTACCAGTTGGATCCCTACTTGGTGCGGGGCCTGGACTACTACACCGACACCGCCTTTGAGATCGTCTCACCTGACTTGGGATCCCAGAGTACCGTCTGTGGGGGTGGTCGCTACGACGGCTTGGTGGAAGAGCTGGGCGGACCTTCTACCCCAGCGGTGGGCTGGGCCGTCGGCATGGAGCGGCTGGTGCTGCTGTTGCAAAAGAAACAAGGGGAGGCTCCGCCAGCACCGGTCGAGGTTTACGTGATCTCCCGTGGGGCGAAGGCTGAGGCCCAATCCCTCCGGATCGCTCAAGCGCTGCGCCAAGCTGGTTTCTGCACCGAGCTGGATCTGAGCGGCAGCGCCTTTGGCAAGCAGTTCAAACGGGCCAGCCGCAGCGGCGCAACTTGGGCTGTTACGCTGGGGGATGCAGAAGCTGTGGCCGGAGAGGTACAGCTTAAGCACCTGCCTACAGGGCAACAGCAAACCCTTTTGCAAGCCGATCTGATTCAGTATCTGGCATGCCATTCGCGTCAGCAGTGCGGAGCACCAAGGTGATGGAGCTATGTTAAATTTCTGGGTTCGGCGGGACGGCCAGGAAGACTGGCAGCCAGTACCAGCCGAGGGCGCAGTTCTGGAAGAAGATACCTACACCATTGTTGCCCGTTCGCCCCAGCCCCACTTCACCATCACGGTGGAAGTCCGGCAGCGTCCTCTGTCGTCGCAGAATCAGGGCCCTGACACCGCCCCGACTCCCCCACAAGTCCAAACCCGTTCTGTGCGCACCAACGATGAAGGGATCGGCATTATTTTGCCCGCCAGCCACCTCACCCCTGGGTTTTGGGAATTGCACTGCCGAGATGCCGACTTGATCGCAGAACTGTTCGGCGAAACCGAGTTAAACAATTGTCTCCGTTTTCAGGTTGTGCCTGCCCCTCTGGAGCCGGAACGAGGGATCCCTGCCCCGGTGGCTGAAGAGGCCGGGTTTGAGCCCCCCCAGAAAAAAGAGGTCGCCATCCCGCCAGAGCTGTTTTCCCTAATGCACAGTGAATTGGAGGGATCCCCGGAGGAGGTGCTGGTGTTGACGGGGCGGATCGGCTGCAGCGGCGAGCTGCGGGTACGGGTTTGGCAGGAAGGCGAGGAGAGCACGGTTTTCGAGGGGCAACGGCTAATTCAATTTCCCGCTGAAGCCCGAACGGCGGTGTTCAGCATCCCCATCACCCTGCCAAGCCGCGTTTGGACCCGTCCTTTGCGGGGGGAACTGGCCCTCACTCCCTCTTCCTGGCGGGATGCAGACCGGCCTTCCCAGCCCTTGACGATTCCGTTTTCCGTCCGCTGTCGAGACCTTCGCGTCAGCGTTGCGGAGCAACAAGGCGGAGAGCTGCCTCCCGCCTCCCCTCCGCGTCAGTATTGGGGAGCAACAAACATCCCACTGGCCCGGTTGCGGGAAGACCCCCCCTTAACCTTGCTGTCTCCCGAACGCACCCTGCAAAAGCTGTTGCGCATCTGGCAACACAGCGCCCCCATTTCCGTCAGCGTTGCCGAGCAACAGCGAGAGGAGGACTCAGCTTCGCCCGTTCAGCCCGCCGAGACCCAAGCCCTCCGCTCCTTCCCGGAAAAGGATCCCCTGCCATCTGCGCCCAACCCCTCCGCTCAGCCCCTACCCGAAGCAGAGACGGCAGAGTTGCCATCGCCCATCTCCTCCCCTTCCCCACCACCCCAAGCTGAGGCCATCTTGCCAACGCGAGCGGCAGCCGGGATCCCGAGTAGCCCTGTAGCTCCCTCTGAAAACTCGCTGCTGCCCCCCGCTCCGCCTGGGGTTTGTCCAGCTCCCCAACTGGTGGTGCCCGAGCAACTCCGAGCCGGAGACAATTTCGATGTGGTGTTGCGCTTGCCCCCCACGACCAACCCTGCTGCAGGCCATCAAGCCCCTTTTTGGATCAAGTTTTGGGTGAAGCACGGGCGCACTCGCTCTTTGGTGGATGGCCCCCGTTGGTTGCTGGACTTCTCCCGTGACGAGCAGGGGCAGTGGCAAGCCCTCACCCGCATGACCATCCCTCCCGGAGTCCCTGAGCTGATCTTTGAAGCTTGGGCCGTCAGCCCGGATCGCCAGCAGCAGAGCGACCGAGTTACAGAGCGCCGCTCCATACTGCCTTGAAGCCTGGCTCAGTCGCTGTCTTGGACGGAACGCACCATCAGCACGGGGCAGCCGATGTGCACCCGCACATAGTCGGAGATGGAGCGCCCCAGCAGGCGATCCAAATCGGGGATGCTGCGGGCAATGCTGGGCCGGCGATCTGGGGATCCCATCACCAGCAGGTCGGCCTTGCTCTCTTCCGCCAGGCGCACGATCTCGGCGCCGGGATCGCCGACCGCCGTAAACACCCGGTGGGGGATTTGGCGGCTTTTGAGGGTGGCAATGGCCTTATCCAAAGCCTCGTCCCGGCCTTGGGCATCGGCATCCAGTTGCACCGAGGCCAAAAAGATCTGGGCCCCTGGGATGCCGGCAACCAGATCCAGGGCCGTGGCAAAGGCGGCCTGGGCAGCGGGGGAGTTGTTGAGGGCCACCATGACATGGCTGGGGTATTTGACGTAGGCGTCGTCTTTGACCAGCAGCATGGGGCAGGAGGCGAGCTGGAACACATATTGGCTCACCGAGTTCTGCAAAATGGCCATGATGCGGTTGCGCCCCCGGGATCCCATCACAATCAGCGGATTGGGCAGGGACTCGGCCACCTGCAGCACCACCACCTTGGGATCCCCTTCCACCAGTTGCGTGCTGATCTTTAGCCCTGGGCGGGGGGGGAAAGTCTGCAGGGTTTGGGCCAGCAGTTCCTGCCCCTTTTGCCAGGCAGCCCGCATCTCCTCGGCAGAGGTCTGGGAAGGCACCGCATGCAGCAATGTCACGTGGCACTGGGCAAAGGCCGGCAGAGACAGAAGGGTATGCACCATTTGCTCAGTGGGGCCGCTGCCATCGATGGCGGCAATGAGGTTCTCAAATCGAGACATGGGATCCGTTCTCCGGGCCGTAGTTTGCCAAGACTCATCCTAGATCTGCCCCTGCGGATCCCTGTTACCGTAGGGGATATCCTGCAACATTTTGTTTGGTTTCAGTAACTTAGCCACACATAGCCGGTAAAGCCGCCGCCGGCATTGGTGTTGCGACCGGCCAGGAACTGAAACCCCCCCAAGCCCAGCGTTAACCCTCCCTCCAGCCGCCAGTTGAGCTGGCCCGAAAGCTTGAGGTTGTCGTAGTCGGGATCCTGAACCGCCAAATCCCCGAACAACAAAGGCGCGCCGTTGCCCAACGTAAAATCCCCATCCAGGGCCAGGATGGCCTGCAGCTCAGGAGTCAAATCGGCCCCAAGGGTTAAGTTGGCCTTGACCCGATCCCCGGGATAGCCCAAGTAATCTCGGAACGTGAGGCAGGAGTCGAAAAAGGCGGGCAGGGATCCCAACTGGGTATTGGCCGCCACCCCAACTTTGAGATCGTAGCCGAAAACACCGTACCCCAAGGGCAGGGGGATGTCTCGGGTGGCGTATCCCGGCGGGATCAAGGCCGTCAATTGGGCCGAAAGGAAGGGATCCCCGTTCCCCCAAGTATGGCGCAGGCCCAGTTCCAGATCCCGCAGGCCCTGGTTGCGCTGGGTAACGGTGTCAGCCCCGCTGGAAAAGCGATTTTCGATGAAAACGTAGCTGGTGTTGAGGTTGAGAGTGAGCTGATCGCTAAGGCCAGTCTCGGCGAAAAGGTTGAGGCGGGTTTCTCCGTACTCCGAAAGGGCCGGCTGCAGGCGTCCCCCCTGATCAAAGCGGGTGCGAGGCCGATAGACCTCCGGCTGCAGCGAAAAAAAAGTCTTGCCGGCACCGCGGGGAAAACCGCATCCTGCCCAGGCCGGCAGCTCCGGCGGCATTGCACTAACCACTAGACTCGCCAGCAGGCTTGCCCTTAGAAATCTCAGCTTCTCCATGGCAGGGATCCCGGCAGCTTCAGGGGGATTGTATCCCCAGGATCAAGCTCTGGGCCAAGATCCGGGACAAAACCGGCTTTGGAACGACTGCTAACTATGAGGTGGCAGCCGGTAGGCCCACCTGTGCCCGGAATTGGCGAGCGGCGGTCAGCGCTCCGAAGGGATCCCCCTTGTACAGGCCGTAGTGCATCAAGGACAGGTGCCGCAGCCCCAGTTGAGACACTTCCCGCAGCCACTCCGGCTGGCTCATGAGCTGAAAGTCTGTATGGACGGTGTCGGCCCGTCCGCCGCTGGGGTGCTTGTCTTTGATGGAGGGCTCGTAGTGGGCCAACATCAGGTTGGAGTGGATAGGGGAAAACAGGCGGCAACAGAGGCGGATTTGCTCTGGGTTGCCGGGATCCGGGCCGTTCAGCTCTGGGTTAAACTCCCCTGGCCGCCGCTGGCGCATCGACTGGAAGGCGATCCCGTCCATCCGGCTCAGGGTCTCGGCAAAGGGCTCCACCATGCTGCGGCCTGCCCCCCGGGAAGGGTCGTCAAAGGTGGCAATCCAGCCCCCCCAGCACAGGGCTACTTCGGCTGCCGGCAGCCGCTCCTTGATGGCTTGGCGGGCTGTGAGGGCATTGCGCATTAGGGCTTGGTAGTAGAAAGCAGTGTCGGCGTTGTAGGTATCTGCTGGGATCCGCCAGTAGGAAAACTCAGTAGCCAAGCTCCAGTAGGTGGGGCGGCCTTGGGGGTTGGCTTGAGCGATATAGCCGGCCAATTCGGCTACATCCTGGACAAACTGCTTGGAGATGTGGTAGTCGCCGCTGGGACGGGTGGTGTCGTCTTCCCAGGTGATGACATGCAGGGTATAGCCCCGCTCAAACCACTGCCGCAAAAGCCCGGCCTGGTGCCAGTTGCGCCAAAAGGAGAGATCCCCCTGGCGGTGATCAAAGCTGTTCAGCCAGCCGCTCAGGAAATGGGGATCCCACCCCTGCGCCACTGCCGCCACCTGCGGATCCGACTCGATTTCCCAGAGGAAGCGACCGGGATCCTCGCCAATGCCCACCTGCCAGCGGGCCAGCAGCTCTGACAAGTTCATGCTTCCCGTCTCGGCATTTTCCGGGCTGCGACTCCCCTGCTGACTCAAAAACTCCTGGCCACAGCCGGCAACCCCATAGGCAGCCAGCAGCGCTCCGCCCGCTTGCAGCACCTGTCGCCGCTGCCAGGATCGTCTCCTTTTCATCTCCTCTCCTCCTGCGGTTCCTCTTGGTGTTGGCGAGCCCACAGCCGCACTTGGGGGGAGCTATAAACCTCCCTGAAGCCCGGCAGCCCCTCAAAATTGAGCTCAGGCCAAAATTGCAGGATGCGATCGGCGCTCCGCAAGGGATCCGCCAGCCCCGCTACCAAGAGGTAGTCCACCCTTTCCTGGGGATGCTGAAGGGCCAGGGCAAACTCGTACTGGTGAGGAGTAAGGAAAGAGCGGGGATCCCTTGCCCAAAAGATAGCCTCAAAGTGGATGTCGTCGTCCACCAGCACTTTTCGCCCGGGCAACAGGTGGCGATAGAGATACTGCCCAACCTGGCGCTTTTCCTGCCGCAGCCTCCGCCAGTCTTCTAGGGCTTGCCCAGCAGAGGTTACTTCATACAGGTTTTGGGCAGCTTCCAACTCGCCACTAAGGGGCACTACCCCTGCCACCAGCCGCTCCCAGAGATCCCGCTCCTCGGCCACCAGGGGCATGAGGAAACCCGGCTCTTGGCTCACCCCATAACCGGCAGTGAGGCAGTTCAACCCCAAGAGGGCAGTGATCAACAGGCGCTTAGCCCAACCGGGGCCGGCTCCGCGACACAAGTAGGCGCCCATCAGCAAAGGCAGCGGCACCCAGAAAAGGCCAAAGCGGCTCAGCTCCCGCAAAAACAGCCCCTGCCCTAGAGAAGCCAGCAGGATGACTAGCGGCATCCCCCAGACCAGAGCCCATACCCAGCGACCCGGGCCTCGGCCCAGCAGGGATCCCAGCCCCAACAGCAGATAGGCAGGGGCCAGCACCGCCAGCCATTTCCCAGCCTCCAGCACCCCCCGCCAGCCACCCGCCTGCTGCAAGTCTTCCCGCAATTGCGGCAGCCGCAGACCGCTGCCCACCTGGTAGGTGAAAGCCCAGGGATCCCCTGCCGACAGCCAGTTCACGTACAGCCAGCTCAACATCAGGGCCAGGCTGATAAACCCTGCCACCAGCAGCGAAGCCAGCCGAAAACCCCAGGACTGTTTGCGAAAAGCCAACAGCAGCACCCCTGCCACCCAGGGCAGCAGCCACCCACTTTCCCAACGCAGCACCATCAGAGGCCCCAGCGCCAGCCCAATGAGCAGTAGCCGTAGCGCAATGGGCAGCTCGCCAGAATCCGCCCCAGTCTCTGCCCTGGCCTGCTCCTCTTTACTCAAGGGAAACAGCAGGGCCATGTTCACCCCCACCAACCCTGCTGTGGCTGTCCAAACAGGGCTGCGCAGCAGCATCAAGATCAAAGTCGGCTGCACCACCATCAACAAACCCCACAGCCAGCACCATCCCACCTCCACCGGCAAACGGCGTAACTGCCGCCACACCCAGCCCAGCACCAGAGAGCCCAAGATGGTCTGCAGCAACAGCGGGGATCGTCCCAGAATGGCCGTGGCCAGCACCAGGGAGGGGGGGAAAGTGGTGCCGACAATGGGCAGGCGCGGATCCGGCCCCAGGGCGGCTACGGATCCCTTATAGCCAAGAAACTGCATCTCCAAGCTCACCCAGCTCCAGCCTTCCTTCAAACCCCACAGAAGGCTAGCCAGCAGCAGAAACAGGATCCCGGTAGACCCGAAGAGCCGCAAGAAAGCCCTGAGCTTGGTGAGAAACATGGGTTACTTCAGTAGCTTCAAGAATTTAGAATTAATTGGAGATTAATTGGAGGGTAACTGGTTAAATCGCCAATCGAGCCTCAAGAGCTATTTAGTGTTAATGAGAACATGTCTCAAGTAGGGCGTGGGGATGGGCTGACGTGTCTAGGCACTGGACACAGGGATAGACTAGCATTCCCTGTCTTGAGAGACTTTATCTACGAGTTTTGGCGTAGGCCAATTCAGCCAGATTGTCGATGAGGGGTTCTCGGATTCTGAGAGAGGATGGGGACGACTTTGCAAGGACATGATCTTATGTTGCAGGCTGTGCGGGACGTGAATGAAGCAGCAGTTCCAGCGCTTGAGCTGGTACCCTCTCAAGCAGAGACCCGTCCCTGGGGATCCTTCTGGGTTTTGGATGAAGGCCCGATGTACAAGATCAAGCGCATCGAGGTGAAGCCTGGCCATCGGCTCAGCCTGCAGATGCACTACCACCGCAGCGAGCACTGGATCGTGGTCAGGGGCACAGCGAAAGTGACCCGTGGAGAAGAGGTGATGCTGCTGAGCTCCAACGAGTCCACTTACATTCCCCCCTGCACCAAGCACCGCCTGGAAAACCCCGGCACCCTTCCCTTGGTGTTGATCGAGGTGCAAAACGGGGAATACCTCGGGGAAGACGACATCGTGCGCTTTGAGGACGACTACGCCCGCCAGTAAAGGGATCCCCTGGGCATCCGAATCCACGATTTGTGCGTACAGACCCCGAAAGCTTACAGATTTCTGCATGTCGGGCAAACCTGGGTCAGGTAGGCCAAGGGGCTTGCCTGCACTAGACAAGTGAGGGATAAGCAAGAGGGGGTCAAGGTGACGCAGAAGGCAAGGCAGTGGGCTTTGTGGGTTGCCGGTTTGCTTTGGTGTTGCGGGCCGACGGCTGTCCACGCAGCGGAAGTCATTTCTCTGCAAAGGCTGGGCTACGACCGCTCGGTGCTGCTGCAAGGAGCTAACCCGCGTCTAGATATCGGGATCCCTGCCCCCCTCAACGGCCTTGACCCCGAGGCCAGCTTTGTGCAGTTGCGCCTGGATCCCTCGCCGGTGCTCAAGCCCACGTCCACGGTGCGGGTGCTGATCAACGAGGAGCTAATGGGCCTTTTTCTGGTGCGGGACCTGCGGCAGGAGCCGGTGGTGCGGGTGCCCATCCCCAGCTTGGCCGCTGGCGAGCGCTTTATCACCTTGTCGGTGCAGCCTTTTTTGAGCATTACCGACGACATCTGTGCCGACTTGAATACCGGCAATTTGCTGCTGACGGTAGGGCGGGACAGTTTCTTTGAGCTGGCGCCCCTCGTTCCTGATGCCACGGTGGCCGGTTTTCTGGGCCGGCTGTATCCTCAGGTTACTTTGGTAGTGCCGGCCAATCCTTCCTCTGAGACGGCGGAAGCAGCTCTGTGGCTGTACAGCCTCCTTTCTCACCTGTTTCCGCAAACGCCCATCCTGTGGAGCAACCGTCCGAAGCAGGGGGCACAGGTGATCTTAGAGCCGGCCAATTTCACCCCCCACTTGCAGCATCAAATTACCCCAGAGGGATCCCGCCTGCGAGTGGCCGCCCGCCGGGAAGCTATTCTTGCTCTCTATGAAGAATGGAAGCGGGCGGGGCTGGTCAGCCGCGGCATCCAGGTGACAAGGGTGGCGGATCTGGAGAGAGCGCTCAGGGCCAACCGCCTCAGCCTGCGAGAGCTGGGGATCGTGGATCCCATGTTGCGGGGGTTTGGCAGCCAGTCTTTGGTCTTCAACTTCAGCCTGTCCCAATTGGGGGGGCGGCCGCGGGATCTGGCGGCGCAACTAGACGTCATTATGAACCCGGTGGATGGCCGAGTGGGGGATCGCCTCACCGGCTACGTGTTCTTGAATGGCGTTCTGTTGCGCACCTACAACCTAACCGGGCGCACCCAGCTCAACGAAACTGTGACCCTGCCCACCCGCCTGCTGCGCCGCTTTAATCAACTGGAGCTCCGCTTTGACTATGGCGCCAGCCCCGGTAATTGCCAGGGATCCCTGACCCCGCTGACTTTGCAAGTGCGCTCGGATAGCTCTGGCTTTATCTGGAGCGGCTACCAAGCCCCCACTGGCGAGCTGCAGGAGATCCCGGCGGTGCTTCGAGGATCCGGCCAAGTGTGGGTAGGGGATCCCCAACTGCTGCCGGCTGCCGCCTACCTGGTCGGTGCCCTCAGCCGGCTGGCTGCCCGACCCCTGCTGCCCACCCTTGAGGTTTTGCCCAAAGAGGAAGCCAACCTGGAGACGGGGAACTTTGCCTGGCAGGTGATCGTGGCTGGGCCAGATCAGGTGGAGCTTAATAGCCCCATCCGGCTGGGATCCCAGTTTGAAATCATCAATCCCCTCAACCGGCAGGTGGCCTTGGCCGCTCAGCCTCAAGAAAACCTCGGCCTTTTGCAGTACTTTCTCCTGAAAGGTAAGCCGAACCTTTGGCTTTCCTGGTGGGGATCTGACCCGGTTTTGGCAGAGCGCCTCAGCCGCGGCCTTGCCGATCCGAGCACCCGCCTGGCCAACCAGCTACAGGGAAACGTGCTCACCGCCTATGCCGCTGCCCCCGATCTCACCCAAGTGCAAAGCTGGGATCTCACGCCGGCAGGCTATCGAGTGCGCTACCCTGGTCGCTTCAGTTGGCAGCTTTTGTTGTGGCAATACCGCTATTGGTTAGTGCTGCTGCTGGCCCTTTTGCTGGCAGTAGGAGCCTGGAATACCTACCAACGCTTGGCCCGCCGCCCTGAGTCGCCCACCCTTTCCTAGGGGGGTTGGCAGAGGACTTCCGGTTAAACCAGACTTGAGCCAAGCAAGGACTCCGTCCCACTTGCGCGAATAGGGTTTCCAGCCATGCTCCAGTCCCTCAAATCCTCGCTTTTGCGCACGGGCTACCTTACCCGGCAGCAATTGGCTGAGGCTGAGGAGTATCGCGAAGCAGCTAGTTGCTCCTTGCCTAGGGCTCTTTGGAGCTTGCGAGTCATGCACCCGGGCAAGTTTGTCAACTTGTGTCGCCAGATTCTGGACCGGCCTAGGCTGAGAGACTGGCTGCTCAAGCACTCCCTAGATCCAGAGCTGCCTTGGCTGATTGAGCCTATTGATTTGGTGCCGGTGCGCTTTTTGCCCTGTGGTTGGCTTGACCCGCAAACTGTTGTGGTGGCCACAGAAGAGCCGGGCTTCCCCGCCATTTGGCAGTCTGTGAAACACCTGTGCCCGGAAGCAGAAAAACTCTGGGAGATCCCAGCCACTGAAAAGCAGATCCTGACGGTCATCCTTGAGCGCAAGCTGGCCGCCGAGCTGCTGGGCAGCCGTCTTACCTTAGAGCAGTGGCAGCAGGCTTTGGAGATCCGCCGCCGCACCGGCTCCAGCCTGGGGCAGGTGCTGACCCGGCTGAGCTACCTCTCCACCCCCGAGTATCTCAGCATCCTAGCCCATTTGCTGGGCTACCCCGCTGTCTCAGAACTAATGGGGACAGGGCTGCTCCACCGCGACGAGAGCCTGAGCCGGCAGTTTGATCCCGAGGTGATGATGCGCCACCTCTTCTACCCCTTGAGCTGGACGGATGAGCACACCCTTACAGTGATGGTCAATGACCCCCTGGACTGGGCGGTGGATGAGCTGCTCTACAGCTGGCGGCCAGGCTTGCGGATTGAAAAGGTGCTGGGCACCGAGCAGGATATCACGCAACTGCTCAGCCAAGACCAGGGATCCCGCTTCAGCCAAGAGGCGGTGTACAAGCTGATGGCCCGCCTGCCGGAGGAATCGGCCTCGCGGGTGTTTACTCCTTCTCAGATTGCAGTGGGCTACGGCCTGCTGCTGCTATTTCTATTGGGGTTGGCCACTGCTCCCTGGACGACTCTGACCATTTTGGTGCTGCTGATCAATCTTTTTTACGTCGCTTCGATCCTGTTCAAACTGCTGCTCAGCCTAGTGGGATCCGCCGATCGCTTCCACCAGATTACCGATGAGGAAGTAGCCGCTTTGGATGATCGCGACTTGCCTATCTATACCATCCTGGTGCCGGTCTACAAAGAACCGGAAGTGATGCCAATTTTGATCAAGTCTCTCTCCAAGCTGGATTACCCCCATGAGCGCTTAGATGTGCTCATCTTGCTAGAAGAAAACGACCGCGCCACCATTGAGGCGGCCCGGGCTGCCAAGCCCCCCCGCTACGTGCGCCTGCTGCTGGTACCGGATAGCAAGCCCAAGACCAAACCCAAAGCCTGCAACTACGGCCTGGCCTTTGCCCGTGGCGAATATCTCACCATCTACGACGCTGAAGATATTCCTGACCCAGATCAACTCAAAAAAGCGGTCATCGCCTTCCAGAAAGGGGATCCCAGCTTGGTCTGCGTCCAGGCTGCCCTCAACTACTTCAACCGCAACGAGAACTTCCTCACCCGCATGTTCACCTTGGAGTATTCCTATTGGTTTGATTATCTTCTGCCGGGTTTGGAAACTCTGAAAATGCCCATCCCCCTGGGAGGCACTAGCAACCACTTTCGCACCGACCGCCTGCGGGAGCTGCAGGGATGGGATCCGTTCAACGTCACTGAAGACGCCGACTTGGGCATCCGCGCCAGCCAGCACGGCTATACCGTGGGCGTGATCAACTCCACCACCTACGAAGAGGCCAACTGTGCCGTTAAAAACTGGATCCGGCAGCGCTCCCGCTGGATCAAAGGCTACATGCAAACTTGGCTGGTCCACAACCGCAACCCCCTGCGCTCCTTGCGCAAGCTGGGCCTCAAAAACTGGCTATCCTACCAATTTTTTATCGGGGGCAGCTTCTTTACCTTTCTCACCAGCCCCATCATGTGGCTGCTGTTTATTTACTGGCTGCTCACCCGCGCCCATTGGCTGCAAAACCTATTTCCCAGTTGGCTGGTTTATCTGGGCTTGTTTAACCTCCTGGTGGGCAACGCCATTGGGATTTACCTGAACCTGGTCGCGGTCTTCCGCCGCGGTTACTACGATCTGGCTTTCTATGCTCTGCTCAACCCCATCTACTGGCAACTGCACTCTATGGCAGCTTACATGGCTCTGTGGCAGCTTTTCACCAAGCCCTTCTACTGGGAAAAGACCATCCACGGCCTGAGCAAGTTTACCCACGCCAAAGTCCAGGAAGCTGCTCACAAAGCAGCCTAGGCTACGGACTGAGTTCCTAAGCAGTAGCAGCGAAGTGAGGACAGCCAGCACCCTTCTAGAAGCTGTAGTCCGAGTCTACGATCACAGCGCAACCACGGGGGTGGAGACAGCTAGCCATAATCACCTTGACGGAAAAGTTGCCCTCGTAGGGCGCCTGCACGATGGGGAAATCGTCCAACAGTTCGTCTGCAGCCACCACCCGACCGCTGGTATCGTAAAGCACTAGATCCACATCGAAGCAATCCCGATCGCACTGCGCCCAGATGTTTTCACCTCGGTAGAAGTAGCCTGTAACTACGGTCGATTGTCCATTAAAAAGCCACAAACTACGGCTCTGAGCCCAAGCGGCAGCGCCCCCAACAACCGTGGCTGCCCCTATTAAGCTTGCCATCAACCAGCCCCGCACCGAAGCCATAAGACTGCCCTCCCTACTGAAAAACGGAGAAAGAATAGATTTTCTACAGGGATCCACCTCAACGCCCACACTCTAGCACCCAGATCCGTTTCTCCCGAATGATTCAGATCACGTTAAGGATCTTAAGAATCTCATGCTGAAAATCGCGAAAAAGAGTTACAAAAAAAGGGATCCCGAGTAGAGCAGGGATCCCTTAATTCTGATTGACAATCCGGCGCAGCTGGCTCATCGGTTGAGCCGACTTCTTTATTGTGGTTTTATTGTGGCAAGCTCAGTTCCCCGCGTCGCCCCAAGGGATCCGTCAAAACACTGCCGGCGGGGCCTTTGATTTGAATGGTGCAGCGGCTGCCGGACACTTCAATAACGTTGTAGTTGGGCACCGCCAGCTCCAAAAAGCGCAGGTTGCCTGTGGTTACCCCTGGGATCCCGCTCACTTGCGGATTGGTCGGGTTCACCGGTGCCAAAAAGCCGTTCACAATCCGGTAATACAGGCGGCTGGCATTGGGGATCCCCAGTTGATTGCCCAGCTCGTCAATGCTCAGGGCCGTAACGCTCCGCCCGGTGGGGCCGGTCCACACCTCCCAGATAGGGTTGCTGCTGCCGGGGTTGACCTGGCCGATGAAGCCGGCGTGGTTGTTGCCCGTCAGGAACACCACGTTGCGGATGTTGTTGCTCTCAATAAAGTCAATGACTTCCTGCCGCTCCAGCCAGTAGCCTTCCCAAACATCGTTGGAGCGGAAGTAGGTCACCGTGATGGGAAACTCGCTGACGATGAACTTGTAGGTGGCGGTGGAGTTGCGCAGGCCGTTGAACAGCCACTGCTTCTGCGGATTGCCCAACAGCGTGCGCGGCGTGCGGCGCAGCAGGTTAAACAGGGCTTGCTCGGAGCCGGGTGGGCCGAAGAAAAGGGTTTCCTGTTCGGGCGTAAGACGAATGCCGGCCAGCTCCAAAAAGCGCTGCCGGGTCAGGCCGGGAGGCAAAATGGGCAAAATGGGGGTGACCGCCGCCAAATCCCGGTACTGGCGCAGATCCAGGATAAAGACTTCGGCATTGGCCCCGTAGCGGAAGCTGCGAAACAGCCGATCCCGGCTATCCACACCGGCCACATCTGTCAGGTTGGGGGTAATGGGGTTGTATTCAAAAAAGGCTTGGTAGCCGAGCACCTTGAGATCTTCCACATCCCGGGTTTGCCCGGTGGTGTCGTTGAGCTGAGTGGCCCGGCCACCGCGGGCCTTCTGGCCACTGTAGTTGTCAATCACCTCGTGATCGTCCCAGTTGACAACAAAGGAAGTCCGGCCAAACAGTTGCGCGAACTCCCGCCCGGCATAGTTGGGATCCCGCTGATCCCGGTAGAGGCTGCGATAGAACTCCAGATTGCCGATGGGATCCAGCCCCAGCCAGAAGCGATCGGCGTAGACAGTGTCGCCGTTAAAGGAGATGAAATCGATATCGCCGCGGCTGACTTCTGCCAGCATGGCTGCCCCAATAGGAAAGGGAGGCTCGTTGGCGCAGCTAATGTGCAGAAAACGAACAGGCCGCCCATCCCCAGGAGCCGGCAGGGTGCGGAACTGTCCCACGGGACTGGTGAAGCCTTCGCTGACAAAACGGTAGAAATGGCGCTGCGCTGGCCTCAAGCCGGTGACGACGGCACGAGCAATGTAGTCGCCTGGCTCAGTGCGGTAGTTGCGGCCCGCCACACGGCGAGCAGTAAGCGAAACTTGTTGCGAAATGGGGTTGAACTCGGAATTCTCAGCCACCTGCAACGTCACCGCAACCGTATCTGTCGCGCTGGCCGGGATCACCCGCGTGGAAAGCACCGCCCCTTCCGAGGTGGGATCCCCGGCAAATACCCCTTGGGGAAATCCAGGCTCTCCCAGGGGGGGAATGGAGGAACTGGAGGTGCCCCCACAGGCAGCCAGGGCGGCTGCCCCACCTCCAAACATAAGCAGTTGCAGGAAAAAGCGACGGGAACGCAGGGAACTCATAAGACCCACCTCAGGGACGCAGGCAAATGTAAAGGGATCCGCAACAAAGGCCAATCGCCTTTTTAGTCAAGCACTTTTGCCCCCAAGCTGAGGTTGTGGGCAGGTGAAGGCTGGGTTAGGGTTGGTTTAACGGCTCTGACCCCTGCGCCCAGGTTCCCCACGGCCTTTTCACAGAGCTTGCTGAGAAGGCTAAAATTTCATTACAGTTTTTCCTGCTTTTGCCCCATTTTTGCGGTTTTGCGTTCCTTAGACTTCTTGTTGACCCTGCCGAAGGAGGGATCGTCGTGGCTACGGAGACTCTGGTCAAGCCTTCTGTAACCCCAAAGCACATGCCCATGTACCGGGTGTTGCTGCACAACGACGATGTCAACACCATGGAGTACGTGGTTCAGGTGCTGGTGAAGGTGATCCCGGCGATGATGCCGCCGCAAGCCACTGAGATCATGCTGGAAGCCCACCACAACGGCGTTGCTGTGGTGATCGTGGTGCCGCGGGAGCACGCGGAGTTTTACTGCGAACAGTTGCGGCAGCATGGCCTGACCAGTTCCATTGAGCCGGAACGCTAGGCGGGGCGGGTTGGATGGGCCTGCCGATCTCCAAGCTGAGGGCTTGTCCATTTCTGCTGCGTCTGCTGCTTTTCTTGGCGATCCCCCTCCTAGCCTGGCTGCCGTGGGTCGGGCTGGGGGGGTGGTTTTTTCCGGAAGCGCGAGCCTACCTGTGGCTGCCCCTGTATGCCTTGCTGCTGGTCTGGCTGGGGCTGTGGGGATCCGGGTTTGCCGCCTATGGACTGGATGGCAGTTGGCCTTGCCGAGGCGGGATCCTGTGGGGCCTGGGGATCGGGGTCGGGGGGCTTTTCTTGCTTTTGGGCCTGGAGGGATCCCTGGGTTGGCTGAGTTGGAGGGCGGTAGGAGGGGGATCCCTGCTGGTCTATGGGTTGCTGGGGTTGCTTTTGGGCTTGGGGGTGGCGCTGGCGGAGGAGCTGTTTTTTCGCGGCTGGCTGCTGCAGGAGATGCTGCTGGACTACGGTTGCAGCACTGCGGTGTGGGGATCCAGCTTCCTCTTTGCTGTGGCCCATTTCCTGAAGCCTTTGCCTGAGATTCTCGCCACCTGGCCGCAATTTCCCGGACTGTGGCTGATGGGGCTGCTGCTGGTGCAGGCGAGGGTCTGGAACCAAAACAAGCTGGGCCTTAGCCTAGGGCTGCACGCGGGTTGGGTATGGGGCATGGCCTGGGTCAACAACTTGGCCTGGATAGACTACACCGGCAGGGCGCCAGCGTGGCTAACGGGGATTGGTGGCAACCCCTTGGCGGGCCTGATGGGCTTGCTTTTTCTAGGAGGGACTTTCGCATTTCTCAACGGCCTGGCTCAAGCTGGCTGGCTACCGGCAGACCTGGAAAAGCGTTGATTGAGCTGATCGATAAAGAATAACCTACTCTCCCCAAGACCCTTCCTCGTAGTAGGCGGTCACCTGCTCCTTGGGCGGCTGGGTAAGCAAGCTTACGCCAATTAACACCCCACTGCCGATCACCACTGCCGGGATTACGGGTAACCAGCCCCCTGTCCAAGCCCGCGGCAACAGACCCGACAGCCAACCTAAAGTCAGGCCACTGGAGACGAGGGCCCCGGCTACAGCCCCAGCGCGGGTAGCCCGCTTCCAGTACAGACCGGCAATTAAGACAGGGAACAGCATGGCATTTCCCTGAAAGCTCCAGGTGGCGATCTCCACAATCAGCCCCGGCGGGTTAAGGGCAATGGCAAAAGAGGCCAAACCGATCCCCAGCACCACCCAGCGTCCCAATTGTTCTTCTTGGTGGGGGGAAAGCTGGCGTCTAAAGAGGGTCACTACCAGATCCCGCGTTACCAACGAGCTGGCCGTAAGGAGCTGTGAGTCTGCCGTGGACATGAGGGCGGCCAGAGCTGCTGTAATCACCACCGCTGCCACACCGCCGGGCAGAGTTTGCAACATCAGGGGCATGATCTGGTCCGCTTTCTCCAGGCCGGGAAAAGCCAGGCGGCCCCAAACCCCAAGAAGAGCTGCCGGGAAAAAGACCAGCAGAATCAGCAGCGGCCAGACTACCATCAGGGTCTTGAAGGGATGAGCACTCCTGGCCATGTAAAAGCGCTGGAAAAATTGTGGGAAAAGGGGAGTGGCCATGAAAAACAGCAGTTGATTGCCGAGTAACCCTTGCCAGCTCCAGCGTCCTTGGGGGCCGGGCAAGCTCAGCCAGGGATCCAGTTCGCTACCCGCTTCTCTCCCTAGGGAGAAAGCCACTGCAACAAAGGCCACCCCCATCCCCAAAATCAAGATGATCCCCTGCACCACATCCGTCCAGACCACCGCCTGGGATCCGCCAAAGAGCACATACCCCAGGATCACCAAGGCCACCACCACTGCCAAGGGCCAGTAGGGGATCCCCTCCCCCAACACCGCCGCCAGGGTGCGGGCTCCGCCAATGATCTGGATGCTGATGTAGGGGGCTGTAAACACCAAAGCGCTCAGGCAATACAACAACGCCAACAGGGGGCTTTGAAAACGATGGCCGAAGAACTCCGAAGGGGTGATGAAGCCAAAGTGTTGGGCTGCTAGCCATACCCGGTAGCCCACCCACAAAAACAGCCCCGAAATGAAGGCGGTGGTCACTCCCACCCCCAGGAAGATCCCTAGGCCGTGGGTATAGGCATCCGCTGGCACCCCAATGAAGGTAAAGGCACTGAGCAGCGTCGCCAGCGTCGTCAAGGTTAGAGCCAGGGATCCCAGACCCCGCCCCGCCAAAAAGTAGCTAACCGGATCCCGACCGCTGTGGCGATAGCTCCAGAAGCCGATGGCTGCCAGCAGCAGCAAGTACACCCCCACCACACCCAAACTTAAAATGCTGTCAGTCATCTCCAGGCCAGCAAACGCGCACAATGTAAAGATTCAAGGGCACCAGCAGCAGCACGGCCAGCCCTGCCCCCCAGTACCAAGCAGGGATCCCCAATACCTGCGGCTGGGCAGAGCGGGATCCCACCCAGGTCAACAGCCACAGCAGGGGATAGGCCCCCCACACCCAAGCTTGGCGCATCCGCCCAAACCGCAGCTGCCTTGATCCTTGAAGGTTACCGGCGGGATCCAACCCTGACATCTACCCATCTCCTGCTTTTTTGCCAAGCGTTCCTTTTGCCAATCATTTAAGATACAGCCACTACTGCGCAGAGCTAAATTGTCTTTTCCCCTTTCCCCTTCAGATCCTGTTGGCAAGAGGGAGCCTTCCCGTGGGCCAGGCCATGAAGAACGGGAGCGGCCCTACTGGCTAGCTTGGGCCCGCATCAAAGGGATTGGCCCCCACCGCCTGAAACGGCTGGCGGAGTTTTTTGGATCCCTGGAGCGGGCTTGGCAAGCGGATGCCCCGGCCCTGCGGCAGGTGGAAGGCATTGGCCCCACCCTGGCCCAGGCTATTGTCTCTGCCCGTCCTGGCCTTGATCCCGAGCAGATCCTGGAGGAAACCCTCAAAGCGGGGATCCCCTTTCTCACGCCTGCAGATCCGGACTATCCGCCGCTGCTGTGGGAGGTGCCAGATCCCCCGCCCATTCTCTATGCCCTAGGAGAATGTCCCAATTGGCAACAGCCGGCTATTGCCATCGTCGGCACCCGCGCCCCTACGGCCTACGGTCGACAGTGGACCCAGAAAGTCAGCGCTGCCCTGGCGGAAGCTGGCTGTGTGGTGGTCTCGGGGCTGGCAACGGGGATCGACGGCATTGCCCACCAGGCCTGTCTGGATGCCGGCGGCAAGACGGTGGCCGTGGTGGGAACGGGGGTGGACAAAGTTTACCCAGCTCACCATCAAGCTCTCTACCGGCGCATCCTGGCCCAAGGGGCCATCCTCAGCGAATATCCCCCCGGCACGCCACCGGCCAAGGAGCATTTTCCCCAGCGCAACCGCATCATTGCCGGCCTCTGCCGCGCCACTTTGGTGATGGAGGCTCCGGAAACCTCGGGAGCGCTAATTACTGCTCACCTGGCCAACCACTACGGTCGGGAAGTGTATGCCCTGCCGGGGAACATCGACACGGCAGCAGCCCGCGGTTGCCTGCAGCTCATCCGCGACGGCGCCGGCATGATCCTGGGGATCGAGGAGCTGTTGAAAGACTTGGGCCTCCTCCAGGGATCCCCTGTGCTAAAGCAGCCCTCGTCCACTGGCCCCAGCGATCCCCAACAGCAACTGCTCTGGCAGCTGCTAGGGGAGGGCATCCTCAGCCTCGATGCCCTGGCCCAGGCTAGCCAGATGGATATTGCCACCCTTTCCAGTACCCTGCTGCTTATGGAATTGGAAGGCTGGCTGGTACAACTGCCGGGGATGCGCTACCAGCGGGCTCGCTGAGGCTGGATCCCTGCACTGCTTCTCCGATAGGAGCACGGCAAGCGGGATCCTCGTGGCGGGGGTTGTTCACATAGGTGCTGACCGGATAAGCCGCCATGGCTTCTGCTGGGTAGGGGCGGAGCAAGGGCAAAAGCAGCTTGGGATCCTGCACCTGGGGATCCAGCCAGAGGTCGTAGTCGTTTTCCGTCAAAATCACGGGCATCCGCTCGTGAAAAAGCTGCATCAGACGGTTGGCGGCAGTGTTGAGGATGGCACAGGTTTCCACCTCCACCCCCTCTGGACTGCGCCAGCGTTCCCAAATGCCGGCAAAGGCAAATACCGGTCGATCCAGCAGGTGAAACCAGTAGGGTTGTCTGCCCTTCTTGGCCGTACCTGAGTCGGCCCACTCGTAGAAACCATCGGCCGGGATCAAGCAGCGACGACGGCGGAAAGCTTCGCGGAAAGAAGGCTTCTCGGCCACCGTTTCAGAACGAGCATTGATCAACCCGGCCTTGGCGGCTTGGCTCCAAGCGGGGATCAAGCCCCAGCGAAAATGGGTTGCCTTGCGCTGAAGGGATCCCGCCACCACCGCCAGCACCGGCTGAGAAGGAGCGATGTTATACCGGGGGACAGCTGCCCTTTCTTGGGCTGCCGCCGGCAAGCCGAAATGCTGCATCAGCACTTCTGGGGCCACTGCCAGGCTAAACCGTCCACACATGTTTGTCCCCCAGTCGCTCACCCCAAATGGCCTGCCGACAGGATCCCCTAAACCTTGGTGGAAATGCCCAGCAGTTGCAAGATCCCGCGCAGGGGAATCTCCACCCACTCGGGGCGGTGGTTCAACTCATAGCCCAGCTCGTAAATGGCTTTTTCCAGCAGATAGGCGTCCAACAACACCTCTATCTCTTGCAGGCTGCGGGGCAAAAAAGCCGCTTGGGAAGCCACCTGCAGATATTCGGCCAAAAAGCCCGCGCAGACCCAGCGGTGCCAAAACTGGGCCCACCGCATCATATCGGGGCAGTGGTCGGCGCAGACCAAGCCGCTCTCCAGTTGCTGGCGCAAAGCTGTGTGGACAGCATAGTGGAAGGATCGCAGCATCCCCGCCACATCCCGTAAGGGGCAACGCTTGAGACGCCGTTCGCCCAAAGAGCGGGCCGGCTCCCCTTCAAAGTCGATGATGACAAAGTCTTTGCCGGTAAACAGCACCTGGCCCAGGTGATAATCCCCGTGGCAGCGGGTACGCAGGGCGGTGATCTTCCGCTCCAGGATCAGGCGGAAGCGGCTCATGATTTCCCCTTCTTGGTCGCAAACAGCCCGAGCCAAGTTGGCCTCTGCTTCCGGCAGCTTGGGGAGCTGCTTATAAGGACTCCGTCCCGCTGACGCGAACAGCAGCGGAAACACCTGCCCCACCAAGTTGCGCATGGACTGGTAAACGGAGCGCTGGTACAGGCTGGAGAAAGGCTCTGGGGCAAAGTCTTTGTTCTCCGTATCGGCAGCCAGGGCGATGTGCAGCTCGGCGGTGCGCTTGGCCAAGATCCGCACCGATTCTAGGTAGCTGCCGATGATGGCGTAGGCCAGCTCTGGCAAGGGCTGTTGGGAAAGCTCCAAGAAGGATCCCTGCGGCACGGGCACGGGATCCACCTCTTGGTAGTGAACCAGCACCGCCTCAAAAAATTGCCCCAGGCTGTCCAGGGTGTAGTGCCAGGCATCTCCCTCGTTGGGGATGTACTCCTGCAAAATGGCCAGGGTAATGGGCTGATCGGCGGGATCAAACCCACGGGCCCCGCGACGACGGCGATACTCCAGGGATCCCAGCAGCCGTGGCACGCGCACCTGGGGATGGTGCTCCAGCAGGTAGCGGCCTATCTCCAGCTCTGGGTTTACCCCCTCGGCCACCCGGTGGTAGAGCTTGAGGAGGTAGTGGTTGCCATAGACAACGGAGGTGTAGCTCTGCTCCGCCTTGAGGAGGCGGGGTTCCAGGTCATGCTCAAGGGCAGCAAAGCTAGTGGCCCAGAGCTCTCCCTGACGGTGACGCAGGCGGCCCTGCTGGGCAATTAGCTGCAGCAGCCGCAGCAAGAAGCTTTTGTCAGCCAGAGCGTTGAAAATTACTCCCGCCGGCCCTCCGGCCACTTGCACAGGGAGGATGACCGCCTGGGGCATCTCTAGGCGCAGGTGTACGGCTGCTTCTTGGGTGGCATAGCCCACAGGGAGAGAGTAGAGCTGCGTATCGCCCTCGATAAACTCGGCCTGGAGAAGCAAGATCTGGCTGCCCAGCAAGGACTCCTCTTCTCGGCGGCAGGGGATAGCCTGCAGGATATGGATCGCCTGGAGCTGGCGGTTTTGGGAGCCAAACCAACGACAGCGGTAGAGGTAGTCCGCCAAGACTGCCTCCAGCTGCTTTTGGCTTTCCCCTTGCAAGAGACTGTCCCAACTACCACTTTGAACAACCAGAGGACTACCACTTTGAACAACCAGAGGGACCAGGCGTTCCTGCTCCTCCGCTTTGCTGGGGCTGAGGTGGATGGTCTCCGTTTTGGGCTCAAGGGAAAACCAGTAAAAGGAATGGGGGCCTAGCGTTAGGAAATAGGGCAGTCGCCCAATAGGGGGAAACTCGGTGTGGCCAAAGATCTCCACCGGGATCAATCCTTCCCACGGCGATAGATCCAGCCCCACCCACTGGGCGTAGCGGGAGAGATTGGCCACCACCAAGATGCGCTCGCCGCGGTAGGCTCGCACAAAGGCAAGCACCTTGCGATTTTCCGGGTGGAGCAGCTCAAAGGAGCCGCGGCCAAAAGCTTGGAATCGCTTGCGCACGGCGATGAGCCGCTTCATGGTCCACCACAGGGAATGGGGGTTGTTTCGCTGCGCCTCCACATTGACAGCTTCGTAGTGGTACTCGGCGTCGATGACGATGGGCAGGTAGAGCTTCTGAGGGTTGGCCCGCGAAAAGCCGGCGTTGCGGTCGGCGCTCCACTGCATGGGGGTGCGCACGCTATTGCGATCCCCCAGGTAGATGTTGTCCCCCATGCCGATCTCGTCCCCGTAGTAGATGACCGGCGTGCCGGGCAGAGAAAACAGCAGGCTGTTCATCAGCTCGATGCGGCGGCGGCTGTTGCCCAGCAGGGGGGCCAAGCGGCGGCGGATCCCCAGGTTCACCCGCGCGTTGGGATCCTTGGCGTACACCTGGTACATGTAGTCCCGCTCCTCGTCAGTGACCATCTCCAGGGTGAGCTCGTCGTGGTTGCGCAGGAAGAGGGCCCACTGGCAGGTTTCAGGAATGGGAGGGGTTTGTTGCAGGATGTCAATGATGGGGAAGCGATCCTCCATCTGGATGGCCATAAACAGCCGTGGCATGAGGGGAAAGTGGAACTCCATGTGGCACTCGTCCCCATCGCCGAAGTAGGCCACAGCATCTTCTGGCCACTGGTTGGCCTCCGCCAGCAGCATGCGGCCAGGATACCTTTGGTCAATGTGTCGGCGCAGAGCCTTGAGAAAGGCATGGGTCTCCGGTAGGCTCTCGCAGGTGGTGCCCTCCCGCTCGTAGAGATAAGGCACCGCGTCCAGCCGCATGCCATCTACCCCCAAGCTCAGCCAAAAGTCCACCACCTCGAACATGGCTTTTTGTACGGCGGGGTTGTCGTAGTTGAGATCTGGCTGGTGGGAGTAAAAGCGGTGCCAGTAGTAGGCCTTGGCCGCTGAATCCCAGGTCCAGTTGGAGGCTTCAAAGTCTTGAAAGATAATGCGGGCCTCTTTGTACTTTTCGGGGGTATCGCTCCAAACGTAAAAGTCCCGCTCGGGGGTGCCGGGGGCAGCTCGTCTGGCCCGCTGAAACCAGGGGTGCTGATCCGAAGTGTGGTTGAGGATGAGCTCAATGATGACGCGGATCCCCCGCTTATGGGCAGCCTCCAGAAAGATCTTGAAGTCTTCTAGGGTGCCCAAGTCAGGGTGAACACTGGTAAAGTCAGAAACGTCGTAGCCGTCATCTTTTAAAGGCGAGGGGAAAAACGGCAGCAGCCAGACGGCTGTAATCCCCAGTTCTTGCAAGTAGTCCAGCTTTTCGGTCAGGCCCTGGAAGTCGCCCACGCCATCGCCGTCGCTGTCGAAAAAGGCCCGTGCCGGCAGCTCGTAGATGATTGCATCTTTGTACCAAAGGGGGTCGTGGGTGAGGGGGGAGATGAGGCTGCGCAGAGGGGCTCGGATCATCATGTCGGTCATGTCGGCAACAGAGACAGGATTGGGACACCTTGGCAACCCTAGCCGTTGAATGGGGATCCCCTCAATAGGCTACAGCCTTCTCTTGGGTGCCAGGGATCCCCGGCGTCGGTTCAGGCAATGCCACTCCGCTTCTGGGCTTCCTTGCGGGAGACGGCCACGTGGCGCAGGCCGGCCCGGAGCAGCTCCTGCTCGATCAAGGCAAAAAACCGCTGCCGATCCCCGCTTCTCACCACCGCCAAATGATGGGCTTCCGCCAAGGCGATGGGGTAGCCAAAGCCCTTGTGCACTTGGCTCAGCACCCCTGCCAGAGCCCGCTGCAGCAACTCCGCATCCTGGACCACCCAAGCGGGAAACTCCAGGCGAGCAATTTCGGCTTGGCCCAGGGATCCCTCGCCAACATTGAGGTAACAACAGTGGACGTGGTGTTCCCCGAAGGCGTCCAACACGCTGGCGCCGCTGCGCCAAAGGGGGCTGCGCTCTCCCGGCTGCAGCAGGGATCCCCAAAAGACGCGGTCTGCCAGGGGGGCGAAGGGATGGCAGGGAGGAGACTTCTCGCCGGGACAGTAGCGGTAGCAGTCACAGCCCAGGTACGGGCACAGCCCCAAGCGCAGGTAGTTGAGGGTTTCGCTGCTGCGGGAGGCGCTGATGTAACCCACGAGAGGAATGCGGGCCGCCCGCAACTGCTCCAAGGTCGCCAGAATGGGATCCAACCAGGGGCGCCGGGCCGACTGGGGCAGAGGCTCCAGTCCCCAAGGGATTAGGGATCCATCCAGGAGCGCCAGCGTGGTGCGGCGACGGGGCACCGACAGGGCCAAACGAGCCAGCTCCTCCAGTTCCGCTTGGGAGCGTCGTAAGGCCAATATCTCTTCCAGCCCCAACGAGGACTCCGTGCCGCTGGTAGGATTGCGTTCACCTGGAGCGCGCTGCGGGCGAGAGTCTCGCCGGTTAAGGGGGGCCCTCGGCAACCCTTCTGCCCGCGGTTCCGAGAGAGGGGAGTCTGAGCGGTTTTGCTGGGCAAGGGGCCCATCTCCATACAGCAGCAGGGGCTGGCTGTCCAGGAGCGGCCACTCCTGGGTGCCGTAGTGGAGAACCACGCGCCCAACATTGATCAGCGAGCAGTAGGCAATCTCGTGATGGCTGGGCAAAATCTGGGATCCATCCGTGGCCACCACCGTGTGTCGCCCCTGCAGAGGCTCGACCTTGGGCAGGGATCCCCAGGCTTCCGGCGGCTCGGCGGGGCTGGCGCAAACAAACGACAGATGGGATCCCCACTCGGCCCAGCGGGACTGCCAAACCTGCGGCTCCTGCTGCCAGCGCTCGAAAACTTGCCAGGCTTGGCGGAGGCGTTCTTGGCTGGCTTTCGACTCCTGTTGCAGGTGCCGCGTGAAGGCAGGAATTTGCCCGCTCAGCTTAACCAGATCCAACATGATGGCCGCATCAGCCCTGCATGGCAATACGGCTGCCAGAAGCGGAAGAAGCCACATCTTGTCCTTCTGAGGAGTTGAGCAGCTCTTCCAGCGGAAACTCCCCGTAGACCTCGCTGCTGTTGTTGGGACTCTCCTGCAGGCGAACCCGATGCAACTGCACCCCCAGCTCCCGCAGGGGCAGAGTCAGCAGCCGCTGGATGTAGAGGGCGATGTTTTCGGCAGTAGGCACCACCTGGGCAAAGTAGGGAATGTCTTTGTTCAAAAAGGTGTGATCCAGCGGCTTCACCACCTGCTCCTCGATCAGCCGCTGCAGGGCCGCCAAGTCCACGATCATCCCCGTGCGCGGGTCGATGGATCCCTTGACGGTGATCTCCAGGCCGTAGTTGTGGCCGTGGCCGTGGGGACGGGCACAGAGGCCGTAGATGGCGCTGTTTTCTTCAAAACTCAGGTGATCCAGAGCCAAGCGGTGGGCGGCGCTGAAATGGGTGGCAACAGTCAAGTAGGCTTGCATGGCTTCTCCTCGGTATTCGGCCCAAAGCTCAGGATCTTCGTACAGACGGACGCTGGTTAGGGGCAAGGCATCGGCCAGGCGTTGCCAAATCACGTAAGCGATAAACTCGGTAGTGGGCAAGGTTTGGGCAAACTCCGGCCAAGCTTGATTTAGATAAGCAAAGTTGAGATCTTGAATCACCCGCTGCCGGATCACCTGCTTCACCTCCGAGAGGTTGAGCACCATCCCATAGTCATCCACCTCACCACTCATGCCCACCTCCAGCACATAGTTGTGGCCATGGCCGGGAAAACGGGCATTTGGGCCAAAGCGGGCTAAGTTCTCGGCTTCTGAGAGTTCGGGCAACCAGTACCGATGGCTGGCGGCAAATTGCGCACGGCGGTAGATTGTACAGATTCTGGACATGAGTGGAGAGGAGAGCATCTGCCGGGGGATCCACCCTTTAGCTTGACACACTCCCCGGCCCAGAGGGTGGAAATTCTCAGCGGCCCTCAGCCTACCCTCCCAGTGGTCTTGCCGTCATCTCTGTCCTGCGCCAGGTCAGGCACTTGCCCTGCCGACCGGGTCGGCCTGTGCATACCCTCATTTCCCAGAAAGCATTTCGAGCAAGGTTTTGGCGGCATTGTGTCCTGAGAGCCAAGCCCCCTCTACGCGCCCTCCGGCGCACCAATCGCCGGCACAAACCAAAGGCAATCCCTCAGCAGCGGAAACCGGCACACGGGTGCTTAAGCTGGCCAATCCCGTGGTTTCCAAAGGCAAAGCGTAGCGCCAACGGTGCACCTGCATCCATTGTGGCGAAGCCAACCAGGGATCCAGCCGTTGGGCTGCGTGGGCCAGCAATTCTCGACCGGCCTTTTCCAGCTCAGAGGGGCCGGCCTCCAAGTACAGAGATGACCACTCCGCCCCCCCATGCAAGACCACCACAGGCGGGAGCGGCTGCAGGCGCTTGCTGCTGTCCAGTCCCAGCCAGGCCAACATCGGATCCTCCAAGCACTTGATCCCCTTCCAAGGCGGCGTATGCTCAGAGTAGCCCGCCAAAACCGCAAGGCAGGGTTGATACTGGGCGGATTCCAGCAGAGGCAACAGGTTTTCAGCCGAAGGGATCCCTTCCCGGAGCAGGGGCAGCAACTGGGGGGCCGGGATTGTCGCCACCAGGGCAGCAGCCTCGTAGCATTGGCCGTTCTCCGCCCTCAATTGCCAGCTTGTTGCCAAAGGTTTGAGGCTGACCACACGAGTTTGGGTGTGTACCGACAGCGGGGCAGCCAGGTGTTTGGCCAGCATTGTCATGCCCTGGGGGCAAGCGTAGCGTGGTTTCTCGTCGTTGGGATCCTCTGGGCGCAGCCCTTCTCGATCCAGCACATGCAGCGAGCGCGTCCATTCCGCCAGCAGCCCCAGGCCCAGCAGCTCCTTCACCCAGCGATAAAAGCCATCCGAATCGGCAGTCAGGTATTGAGCCCCATGATCCACTGGCACCGTTTGCCCAGCGTGCTCAACTCGACGGGTGGCCATGCGCCCGCCCAAGCCCGCCGATTTTTCCAGCACCAGAACCCGCAGCCCCGCCCGCAGCAGTTGCCTTGCACACACCAAACCGGCCACTCCCGCCCCGATGACAATCACATCGGCGGATGTTGAGCGGGCTCCCTCGGAAGGGGTTACCGCTGCCTGGGTTGCTTCGCCTAGCATACTGAGCCTGCCGGCTGTGACCGGATCCGCACGTTCAGCTCCCGCCTCTGCCGAAGGGGTTGTTGCCCCTCTCTCCGAAGAGCTTGGCTTCTCCCTTGATGGCAGCCTTGATGATGTTGTAGGCAGCCCAGGCAACCACCAAAACAATGGGCGACAGAACGATCAGCGGACGGAGATCAATGTCCATGGTTTTCATCCCCCCCTAACATAGATTGATTTACCGACTGCTTGGAACAAGAGCCTCCAGGGTTGGCCACCGCCAGAATCCCGATGGGGTGAAACCGTTTTCGACTCTGGATCCCGCACAAGCTGAGGTGCAACTCTGGAAAGATGGCTAAGTCCAGAATAAACCCAAATGGGGATCCCTACCGGCTAGACTTTGCCCCATCTGGGCTGCCAAGGCGGGAGCCAACAGGCCCACACTGAGAATCGCGTCCAGAACTAGCGCACCCAGCAGGGATGTGCAATCGACCCCGATCACCTGACTAACTGCTGCCCAAGCCCGCAACTTGGATCTTAATTCTGGGCTCTTTCTCAGTTGCTGTAGATTTTGCCCAAGGCAGCCGGCGGACGAGTGCGGCGGGCGCGGCCCTGCATTCCCGATAGAACCCCCATCGTCAACACAAAGGGCAACGCCTGGATCAACACGGGCGGCATCACATCTCCCCCTTGCAGTTGAATGGCCAGGGCGTCGGTGGCCCCAAACAACAGCGTCGCGCCCAGGATCCCGAAGGGGTGCCACTTGCCAAAGATCATCGCTGCCAAGGCGATAAGGCCCTTTCCTGCTGACATGTTGCGGACAAACTGGTTCAAAAAGCCAATGGAAAGGTAGGCCCCCGCCAGGCCCCCCAACAGGCCGGAGAGCAGCACCGCCGCGTAGCGCATACCCAGGACATCCACCCCCATGGTGGCAGCAGCCTGAGGATGCTCTCCCACCGCTCGCAGCCGCAAGCCCCAGGGTGTTTTGAACAGCAACCACCAGGAGATTGGCACCAACAGAAAGGCCAGATACACCAAGGGGCTAAACCCATGCCACAGCGGCAGCCGATTGACAATTTCTTGAGAGTTGGTGGTGTTGCCGTAGAACGATTGCAGCACCAGCGAAGGCACGCTCATGGCCAACAGGTTGATGGCAGTGCCGCTGACAATTTGATCGGCTCTGTAGCGGATGCACATCAGCGCATGCACAAAGGCAATGGCCACCCCCCCTAAGGCGCCGGCCAACAAACCCACCCAAGGGATCCAACCCACCTGAGCTGCTGGAGTCTGGGCCAGAAGGGAAGCTTCCAGGCGTTGGGTGGTTACCGCCGCCGCCAAAGCCCCAAACAAGATGATCCCCTCCAGGGCAATATTGACCACGCCGCTGCGTTCGGAGTACATGCCCCCCAAGGCCGTGAGCAACAGAGGGGTAGTGGAGCGCAGGGTAGCCGGGATCAAAGCCCAAAACAGAGTTGCCATATTGCTCCGCAGCGCCAGCGCAAACGAGATCTCCGCTCAGAGGTACTCAAGTTGAGCGTTCATCGCAGTCCATTTCCACCTGGGCTGCCTGCAAGGGATCCGTGAAATAGCCGGGCAACAGGCCGCCTGCAGCAATGAAAAGGTGTAGGTGATCAAGTCCAGTTTGGTGCTCAGCTTTACAAAAAAAGGCGAATCGGGCGAGGAGCCCAGGCCGGGCCGCAGCAACCCCACCACCACCGCCCCTGCTGCCACCGCCGCCCCCAAGGCACTCAGGGGTACGATGATCTGCCGCTGCCGCACCAAAAAAGCTTTTCCTCCCGGCAACTGCAGCCGCCCCAGCAGCAACAGCAGCAGGGCATAGGCAAAGCTGGCATAGCCAGCCAAAGAAGGGCTGAACCGCCGCAACGGCAACCGAGCCGGCGGGATCCCCTCCGCCAGGGCCGCCCCATTCACCGCCCCCACTGCCCCATAAAACCAGAGCAAGCCCAGCCCAAATAGAACCAGACCGACCACTCCCAAGCTGTACAGCCAGCGGGCCCGCACTTGCCGCTCCTTGATCCCCAGAGCCAGACATGACAACAGCGCCAACAGCACCCAGGCCCAGCTCAACCCTGGGATCCAACCCACCGCCAAAGTCTCCGGGATTCCCAACTGCTGCGGGTCGATGAGGCCAAAGGTTCCCGCCAGCACTCCTGTGCCGCCGAACTCCCGCCTCAGCATCCACTCAGCATCCACTAAGGGCAGAGCAAAAACAGCAAAACGGCAATCAGATTGGTCAGCAACAGCAGCATGGGCAGAGATTCAACAAGACCAAGGAGGGCCATCCGACAAAGATAGCAGCCAGCCCTCTTCTCAGCTCCTCAGCTCAAGACACTTCTCACGGGAAAGTGTTCCGCACCTCTGCTGCGGACAAGGCCAGTTGGATCTGTTCTGGCCTCAGGTCTCGAATCAAAGTAGTGCGCAGAGGTGCTGGGATCAAAATCGCGTGTGAGCAAATCTGCCAAAGCTGCCTGCTGCTCTGGCGTAAGCCGCCGCAGATAAAAATCCAACTGCCGGCTCACCGTGCCATTGTGGGCAAACCGGGCCAGATCCTCCACGGGCAAGGAGAACTCAATCAAACAAAGGCGGCAGAAACACCCCCAAGCGCTCTGCACCCCCCATCTGGCCCAGACCGAAGAAAACTGTCCCCAATCCCAGAGCCAAGGCCAACAGTCTCCGTGGCCAGTTCATGCCTAGAGTACTCCCTTCGAACTAGGGATCCCTTCTTGTCGGCGGGGATCCCGTTCTACGGCCATGCGCAGGGCACGGGCAAACGCCTTAAAACTGGCCTCGACAATGTGGTGGGCGTTGAGACCGGCAGCTTGGCGAATGTGCAAGGTAAGCTGGGCGTGGTTGACCACCGCCTGATAAAACTCCCGCACCAACTGGGTTTCGTAGCGGCCAATGCGCTCTGTGGGCAGCTCCAGGCCATAGCTGAGGTGAGGGCGACCCGAAAAATCCAGCACCACCTGCACCAAAGCTTCATCCAAAGGCGCCCAAAAATGGCCGAAGCGATGAATGCCCCGCCGATCCTGCAAAGCCTGCGCCAGAGCCTGTCCCAGCGTGATGCCCACATCTTCGTTGGTGTGGTGATCGTCGATGTGCAGATCCCCTATGGCCTTGATCTGCAAATCGATCAACCCGTGGGTGCTGAGCTGGGCCAGCATGTGATCCAAAAAGGGGATCCCAGTATCGATCTCATGGCGCCCGCTGCCATCCAGGTTCAGATGAATTTGGACATCCGTTTCTCCAGTGCGACGGTGAACAGAGGCCGTTCTGGGCTGGAGCAGGCGCGAGGAGTCGAGGGCAGTCATGGGAAAAGTATCGAAGCAGGCGGGAAGTCCCAGCTCTAGGATCGCACAAGCCCGCCGCCATCGACACCTTCACCCATGCAGCAGGTGAGAATCCCTTCTCTGCCGGGGATCCTGATCCCAGCCCCCTGGACACGGGGATAGGTGTGACAGGGATCCCCTACAGGCAAGCCGGTGGGGCCGATCCTCTGCGCCCTCACCCCTTGGGAGAGGGGAGCTAGCAGGTTCAGCGGGATTTGAAATAGCCTATAAGACAGCTTCTCCCGAAATCGCTGTAGATTGCTGAAGGAAATTGTTGAAAAGGGGGTTGCCGTTTGCAAGATTGGCAGCAGATTCAGCGCGCCCTCAAGCAACACTGGGGTTACGAGAGGCTGCGCCCACCCCAGGATCAGGTGATCCGCGCTCTGCTGGACAAGCGCGACGCGCTGGTGGTGTTGCCGACGGGGTTTGGCAAATCCCTGTGCTTTCAGCTAGTAGCCCTGCTGCAAACAGGGGTGACGCTGGTGGTCTCGCCCCTGATCGCCCTGATGGAAGACCAAGTTCAGGATCTCTGGAAACGCAAGCTGCCGGCAGCCTGTCTCCACAGCGAACTGGATCCAGCCCTGCGCAAGCGGGTGTTGAAGGCCCTTGAGGAAAACCGACTGCGCCTGCTCTATCTGGGGCCGGAGACCCTATTCAGCCCCCCCGTTTGGCAACGGCTGCAACAGCCTCAGGTGCAAATCAACGGCCTGATCGTGGATGAGGCCCACACGTTGGTGCATTGGGGGGGATCCTTCCGGCCCGACTACCGCCGTCTGGGATTGCTGCGCCCGGCTCTGGCCCCGGTGAAGCCCTCTTTTCCCATCGCCGCTTTTACCGCCACGGCTGACCCCCAAACCTGCAGCCGCCTCAGCCAAATCCTGGGGCTGCGGGATCCGGAGCACATTCGCGCCGATCCCCTGCGGGCCAACCTCTCCCTCAATGTGGCGATAGCCTGGAGCCCGGCGGATCGCCGTCGTCGTCTGCTGCGATTCCTGGGCGAGAATCCCGGGTCGGGTCTGGTCTATGTGCGCACCCGACGGGATGGGGAAGAGCTGGCCGAGTGGCTGGGCCGACAGAACCTAAAAACCGCCACCTATCACGGGGGGCTGGAAGCGCGATCCCGCCGCCGGCTAGAACGATCCTGGCTGCAGGGGGAACTGCGCTTTCTGGTCTGCACCAACGCCTTCGGCATGGGGATCAACAAGCCGGATGTGCGTTGGGTGCTGCACTTTCATCCCCCGCCCACCTTGATGGATTATTTGCAAGAGGTGGGGCGAGGCGGTCGGGATGGTGGCCCTTGTCGGGCCCTGATGCTGGTCTCGGAGCCGACGGGCATGCTGGATCCCAGCGATCGCCGGCGCCAAGCCTATTTCTATTCCCAGCAGGAGCGCCTTCAGGCCCGAGCACGCCACCTGCTGCAAACCTTGCCTCAGCAGGGATCCTACGCCGACCTGCCGCCCGGAGAGGCACGGGTGGCCTTGGGTCTGCTGCAGGAGATGGGCTGCCTGCACTGGCCGGATCCCTTTCGCTTTCAGGTGTTGCACCGCCGTTGGCAGCCTTTAAGACGAGAGGATCCCTGGCAAGGGATGGAAGCCCTCATCCACGCCCGCGGCTGTCGGTGGCAGGCGATCTTGCCCTATTTTGGCTACCCTAGGGAGCAGCCCGGCCTGCCCTGTGGCACCTGTGACCGTTGTCGGCTTTCTCGTTAGCCCTCAACAGCCCGCTGCGAGCCGCAACCGGCAGGAGTGGCTATCATGATCTGCGTTTCTGCAAAGGGAGCAGTTCCCCTTGCTGACGAACTTTCGGCTGTGCCTATGAGTGTTTCCGGATCTCCGCTCGAGGAACTTGACCGACCCTTGTCCCTAGCCCGGCAGGTGGCGCAACTGTTGGTGGTGCCGGTCTCGGCCCGTCTGGGATCCCAGTCTCCTCCCCGAGAGATCCTCAAACGGCTTATCCAGGAGGTGGGGATCGGGGGCATCTGGCTCACGGATGGCCACGTGGCCGAGGCCCTGCTGCTGATCGAGGAGGCCCAGTCTTGGACGGCTCTGCCCCTTTTGGTGGCAGCCGAGGTCGGGCGGGGGCTGGCCCTGCAGGGGGCGACCCCTTTCCCCCATCCTCTAGGGTTGAGCCGCCTGGGGGCGGAAGCCGAGCGCTGGGCCGAGCAGTGGGGGCGGATCACGGCGCGGGAGGCGGCGGCCATCGGCATCAATTGGTTGCTCAGCCCGGTGGCAGAGCCGCTGGGGGAAGGGGCGCTGGCGGAGGATCCCCTGTCTGCTTTGCAACTGGCGCGAGCTTTTGTGCGCGGATGTGAGCAAGCCACCCCGGGCAGCACAGGCGGGATCCTAACCACAGCCAGCTCTTTTCCGGGCAAAGGCTGGAGGGATCCGGTTCAGGCCGGACTGAAGCCATCCCCAAAGACAACAGACACCCCCTGGTGCCCCCGATTAACCCTGACCCTAGCCCAGCTCCAAGAGGGACCTTGGCTGCCTTTTCGAGGTTTGGTGGAGCAGGTGGGGGCGATCTTGGTTTCCCACGTGGTGCTGCCGGAGTGGGATGAGCGCTGGCCTATCACCCTGCTGCCGGGGCGGCTGACCCAACTGCTGCGCCAGGAATGGGGGTTTGGTGGGCTTATCGTCGTGGATAGCCTCGATCAAGGCTTTCTGGCAGAGCTGGCCGTTCGCGTTAGCGGGACGGAGTCCTTTCCCAACTCATTGGCCGTGCGGGCTTTCCAGGCCGGTGCCGACCTAATTTTGGCCCCCCCCGATCCGATGGCATCCTTGGCAGCCGTTTTGGAAGCGGTGCAACAGGGATCCCTCAGCGCAGCCCAGCTTGCCCAGTCGGTGACGCGGGTGCTGCGGGCCAAACAGCGACTCCTACCCGCCGCCTCAGCTCTCCTCCAACAGGTGTGGCCGGCCCTGGCAGAAACCGACTTCAGCGCCCTTGGCGGATGGATGGGAGCCAAGGATCCCACAGATCCGGCCCTCAACCGTGGCTCTCCCGCCGAGCAACTGAAGCCTTTGCTGCTGGGGGATCCCATCTCCAAGGACAAGGACTCCGTTCCGCGGACGCGAACGGCGTTGGGAAAGTTGTTCAACAGGCGCTCCCACCTGACCTCTGCTCTGCACAGAGCCGCACAGCTGGGATCCCTCTTGGCCGAGAAGGATATCGCCCCCTGTCAAGCGGCTATGGCCCGCGGTGGCGTGGAAGGAGGCCGGCCCCTCAGCCCGCCCGCAGAGCCCGGATGGTTGAACTGGATCTGGCAGGATCCCCCCTTGGGTGCTGCCGATGTGCAGTTGCAGTCTCCCGCCCTCCATGTTCCGGCTGCCCTGGGCATGCTTCCTGTGCTCAGCGATGCCCTTACCCCCCTGCCTTGGTTGGAAGCCGCTCTAGACAACGCCCCAGGATTCATCTTCCAAGGTTTCCTTCGGGATCCCTTGCCCAACTATGTGCTGGATTGGCTGCAACAGCATCGGGAGCGGGTGGCAGCGGTCGTCATTTATGGTAATTTATCTCTCTACCGCCGCCTGCAGGCGCACTTTCCATGGGCCAATGCCATCCACAGCCTCAACCGGGATCCCTGGGCTCAAGCGGAGGTGATGGAGCGGCTCTTTCCCAACCGTTCCCCCTCAGAGGGATCAAAGTCTCACGTGGCCCAGCCAACCATTAAGAAAAAGTAAATACCTTTACAGATTATTGGCAGGGAAAGGCTCCTGAGTTATCGTGTTAGTTGAAATGTAAAAGATTGAAACGGTTTCTCTCAGCGTTGTCTGTGTCTCCCTCCCTCTCAGAGACCACTCAATCCCGCAGCAGCCAGTCATCAACTGGCAGTTGGGTTGAGTTTGAGCAAAAGCGACTTCAACCTCCATCCCAACGACGTTTACAACCCTTCCTCAAATCCTTGCAGCGATTCTTTACAAGTGTCTGGGCTCAGAAAACTCGGCTGGGTCTTGCCCTTCTCGGCCTAGGGCTGGCGATATTGACCTGGGCTTGGCTGGGTGCCGGGGCTCGTCTGGATCCCTACACAGAAGCCGTCCTCAGCTTACAGGGGCAGGTTAGCCATGGTGCATCCTTGTTTGCCCTCAACTGTGCAGCCTGCCACGGAGAAGAAGCGGATGGGCGGGTGGGGCCCAGTCTGCGGGGGGTGAGCAGCCGCCGCTCGGATCGGTTTATTATTCAGCAGGTGACCGGTGGCAAAACGCCTCCCATGCCCCAGTTCCAGCCGGATCCTCAGGAGATGGCAGATCTGCTCAGCTACTTGAAAACCCTCTGAGGCCGTTTCATGGGCCTGGCCCAGCAGCTTGCTTGCTATGCTCTCTGGCTGGCCGCCGTATTTGCTTTTGCGGAATGGCTGCGCTCCCGGCAGGTGGACGGGGAATGGGTGCGCAAGGCCATTCACATCGGCGTGGGCAATATCATTTTGTTGGCTTGGGCCTTGCAAGTGCCCCGCTGGCTGGGGGTGGGATTCTCTCTGGTGTTCGCCGGCTTGGCGCTGCTCTCCTACCGAGTGGCCATCTTGCCCAGCTTAAATGGGGTCGGTCGCCGCAGCTTTGGCACCTGTTTCTACGCCATCAGCATTGGTCTGTTGCTGTTTTGGTTTTGGCGGCCACAGCGACAGGTTTTCGCGGTGATCGGCATATTGGTGATGACGTGGGCCGACGCCTTGGCAGGGTTAGTGGGCAAAACTTGGGGCAAACACCCCTACCAACTGGGATCCATTCAAAAAAGCTGGGAGGGATCCCTGACCATGTGGGCGGTGAGCAGCTTGGTGATCGCGGCTCTGCTGCTGGGGTACTTTGGCTTCTCCCCCTCTTTGCTGGCCATCAGCCTCTTGGTGGGGGGGATAACCATGGGGCTGGAGGTGTTCTCTTGGTGGGGGTTGGATAACCTGACCGTGCCCCTGGCCAGTGCCGGCCTCTGTTTTGTTCTGCTGCAGATCCTCAACTATTTGTAACGCTTGCTACGGAACGTTCCTCTCCCGTCCCCGGCGGTATAGTGTGGAAACAGCCCTTGCTTCTCTTCGCCATGGCTGCAAGTCCTGCGTTGGCCTCTTCTGCCCCTCCCTCTCCCGCCCATATCTGTCCCCTTGCCCAGGCCTGCAGCTACCTAGATTGGGCAGCTCGCGAGCTGAAACTGGATCCCGGCTGGGTGGCAATCCTCAGCACCCCCCGCAAAGTGGTGACGGTGGCGATCCCCGTGCGGCTGGATAACGGACAAATCCAAGTGCTGGCCGGCCATCGGGTGCAGCATTGCAACGTTCTCGGCCCCTACAAAGGGGGGATCCGCTACCATCCCGCGGTCACCCTTGAAGAGGTATCGGCCTTAGCGATGCTCATGACCTGGAAATGTGCCCTTATGGGCATTCCCTACGGTGGGGCCAAAGGGGGGATCCCCCTCGATCCCAAGCGTTATTCGGTCTCGGAGCTGGAGCGCATCACCCGCCGTTACACCAGCGAGCTGATCAAGGATATCGGCCCTGCAGAGGATATCCCCGCTCCAGACATGGGAACTTCCGCCCGCGAGATGGCCTGGGTGATGGATACCTATTCCATGAATGTTGGGCATGCGGTGCCGGGAGTGGTGACGGGCAAACCTCTCTCGATTGGGGGATCCCGAGGGCGAGAACTGGCCACCGGACGGGGGGTGATGATCACGGTACGGGAAGCCTTGGCCCGACATGGTGGATCCCTGGCAGGGGCAACGGTGTTGATCCAAGGCTTTGGCAATGTGGGCGGGGCAGCGGCCAGCTTGCTGTATCAGGCAGGAGCCAAAATTGTGGCGGTTTCCGGTAGTTCTGGGGGCCTTTATAACCCCAAAGGACTGGATATCCCAGCCCTCAAAGCCCACATGAAGGAACGGGGAGGCCGCATGGCGGGCTTTCCGCAAGCTGAGCCCATTAGCAATGCCGACCTGCTGGTGCAAAAAGCGGACGTGTTGATCCCTGCCGCTCTGGAAAATCAAATTGCCGAAGCCAATGCCCACCAAATTCAAGCCCGGATTGTGGCAGAAGCTGCCAACGGGCCAACCACCCTTGCCGCCGACCGGATTTTGGAATCGCGAGGGATCCAGGTATTGCCGGATATTCTGACCAATGCCGGTGGGGTAGTGGTGAGCTATCTGGAGTGGGTGCAGGGACTCTCTTACGTCTTCTGGGATGAGGAGCGGGTCAATCAAGAGATGGAAGGTCTGATGGTACGTGCCTTTGAACGGGTGGTGCAGGAGGCAGAACGGCGGCAAGTGTCGCTGCGACTGGCTGCCTACACCCTGGGGGTAGGCCGAGTGGCGCAAGCCCTACAGGATCGCGGCCTTTACCCGTAGACGCTCCCCCACCTGGAGACCGGGAACTCTTGGCTCAACAAGCCCACTTGCCAGGGTTCGGCTGCCCAAACTCCGCTGGAGGTAGTCCTTTTCTCAAGCCCGACGGCGTTCTTGCTCCTGCTTTTCCTGCTGCTGCCATTGCTTGAGCAGCTCTTTTGCCGCCTGCGGGGTAAAGTAGTCCAGCTCCATCAGCTTACGGTAGGTCAGAATTTGTCGCATCTCCAGGGGCATATCTGCTTTTTGGTAGAAGTAGCGAATGCGATTGATGTTTTGCTCCATTTCTGTAAACTCTTGCTCCCGCTTGATCTGCCTTTCCTGCTTGAGCACTTCATGGGGAGCGGACAGGCGGCTGTAGTTGGGGATCCGTTGCGTGCCTGTGGTTTTGCTGGCAGCAGGCAGACGGTGGCCTCCGGTTTGTCGGCTGTTGGCCTTGTTGGAATTGAAGAAGAAAGAGAGCATCGGCAAACCTCACACAAACAGATAAACGGCGGGAGCTTAACGCCAAGTCAACAATATCAAGTTTAGGTGAAGAAGCCTGTGATCCCGATCCTTCTTGGAAAAACCCGTACTTCCGGCGCGGCGCTGTATCTCTCTGCTTTTCCCACCCCCGCGGATGGTCAAGGAAAAGCTGGGGTTTGGCCTCAAGCCAATCTATTCATGAGTCCAGCCTACCGTGTTTACACGGAAAATGACTGAGATCACGTCCGAGAGTACAAGGTATTTAAGTATCTTCACGTCCTTTTGTTCGGGATCCCTGTATCGGATGTACTTTCCCGCAGGCCGCTACAGGTGGGATTCATCTCCGCTCAGCAGCCAAGTGACCGATACCCCCAACGCCTTGGCAAAGGCCACCAGTTCCTTGTCGATGACGCGCCGTTTTCCCTTTTCCACCTGGCCAATTTTGACGTAGTCCAACTGCACACCGTACTTGGCCAAGCGGCCCGCCAGTTGATCTTGGGTGAGTTGCAGCTTCTCCCGTACCCAGCGCACCCGCTCCCCAATCAAGTTGGCCGATGGATGGTGCCGGTCGTTAGACTCCATAGGAGCAGAAAGCCGTAAATATTCTTTTCCAGACTGAGGAAGTTGAGGGATCCTCACATGGTAGCCTGAGCTGGCAAGGTTCCCTTTTCCTGGGATCCCACCCGGCAGCCGTTGAGCTGACTGGCTCAGGAACAATCTTATCTCAAGGTCTAGATCGAAAATCGCTTACCGCTTTTTGCCGGGCAACCCCTTGCCTACAAGGACTTGACGGATGGGATCCCTGCTGTTCCCGCATCTAAACGGAAAAATCTCCGGACAAAAAAGAGGGTCATGATCGATTTTCGCTCGCAGCAGCAGCAGAAACCTTTTTAGACTGGGAGATGAAGTTCTCTCCTCACCTGGCCGTGGTTTTTTCTCGTCCTCATCCTGAACACTCTGCCTCTTCGCCTCAGGAGTTCGACGATCTCTGGTTCGACCCCGAGTCTGCCCCTCAAGACGACCTCGCAGAAGTTGACTCAGAGCCAGGGGCCGGCGGATCCCGGTTGAATGAAGACGCTGTCGATCACTACCTGAATACCATCGGTCGCGTGCCCCGCATCGATCACGCTGAGGAAATCGAGTTGTCGCGCAAAATTCAGCAAAAGCTCCTCATCGACCAAGCCCGGCAGGAATGGCGGCAACGGCGGGGGGAGGATCCCAGCGATGAGGCTCTGGCCGAGGCCCTGCAGATTTCCGTATCCACCCTTCGCTCCCGCATCCGACAAGGGGAGCAGGCTCAGCGCAAGCTGGTCAACGCCAACCTGCGCCTGGTGGTCAGTGTTGCCAAAAAATACCTCAATCGGGGGGTGCCCTTTTTGGATCTGATCCAAGAGGGCAATATCGGGTTAATTCGGGCCACCGAAAAATTCAATGCCGAACGGGGGTTTCGCTTCAGCACCTACGCCCATTGGTGGATTCGCCAAGGCATTACCCGCTGCATTGCCAACCAAGCGCGGACGATTCGCCTGCCGGTACACATGGTCGACAAAGTACGCCTGCTCAAGCGCACCAACCGCGAGCTGATGAAGCTGCAGGGGAGGCGGCCCACCGAAGCGGAGCTGGCAGAAGCCTTGGGCATTAAAGTCAAGAAACTGCGCATGATCCAACAGGCTGCTGCTTTGCCCCTGTCGCTGGATGTGCCGGTCGGCCAGGAAGGAGAAAGCCGCCTTGGAGATTTGCTGCAAGATGAGCGGCAAGAGCAGCCCTTTCAAGGGATCCTCGTGCAATCGATGCAGCAGGATGTGCGTTCTGCCATGCAAACCCTGAAGCCGATTGAGAGGCAAGTGCTGGAGTTGCGCTATGGGTTAGACGGGCAACAGGCGAGAACCCTGCGGGAGGTGGGGGATCACTTCAACCTAACGCGGGAACGGATTCGTCAGATCGAGCGGGATGCCCTGCGCAAATTGCGGGTGGGCTATTCTTCGCGGGCTTTGGCCCAGTACATTCGCTAGTGGCTACAGGCCTGGCAGACCGATTTCCGGGCCAGCTTCTGCCCAGGGATAGCCTTTTTTCAATCTTCTTGGGTTGAACACCATAGCCCCTTGCAGCGGCGATGATAAGGATCCCTTATCCCCTGAGCCTATTGGGGCTGATGACCCCCCGGCTACCTCATCTTCACGACCAGAGCCAGTGGGAAGGACTTTGGCAGCTAACCTCTTTGGTCGTTGAGGAGTTGGCTGATCGGTTTCCTCTGGCGCTCAGGCATTGTAGTCATTCCAAACGAGATTGAGACACTCCCGCTGCCGCCCAAACGCTTCGCGCCGCTGCCGCGACCCCTCTCCCAGGGGGAAAAGGATTGGTCTGCTGGCTTGACTTCCCAGAGGTGCCTAGGATTCGGAACACCTGTGCGCCGAGAAAGAAATTCTTAAAAAGCCTTCGCCAGCCACAAAACCGCATTTAGGATTGGCTTCGAGGAATAGTCAGCGAGTAACCTGCGTCTTTGTTTCCAGATGGCCCGATACCAAGCCGGCTAGGCTTTTTCAGCCCAGCCTCTTTTTCAGTGCAGATGCTCGAGCCGTCAGCCCAGTCTTTGCTATGCCTTCAACTGCAATGGATTCTTCGATCTTTCATCAATCCCAACCTTCTTCCCAGCGGAATCCTGTGCTCTCAGACAAGCTTTCCCTGCGTATGGGACAAGCCCTACTGGGGTTAGCATTGGCCACTTGGCTGCTGATGGGGTTAGGCAGTGCCACCCGCGTCATGAATGCTGGGCTGTCCTGTCCAGATTGGCCCCTTTGCTACGGGGCAATTGTGCCCAGCCAGCAGATGAACCTACAAGTCTTTTTGGAATGGTTTCACCGCATGGTGGCTTCTGGGGTAGGCTTGGCTACGCTGGTTCTGATGGGGTTTGCTTGGCTGAAGCGTCAGGCATTGCCCACTTGGCTGCCCTGGGGTTTGAGCTGGGCTTTTGTTCTGGTCTTGATGCAAGGGATCCTGGGTGGGCTGACGGTCACGGAGCTGCTGCGCTTTGATATTGTGACGGCCCACTTGGGCACGGGCCTGCTGTTTTTTGCCACTTTGCTCACCCTGGGATTACTGATCTGGACAAGAGCCGGTTCTAAGGACTCCATCCTGCCGCTGCGACTGGGTGAAGGGCCATTTTCCGTCGGCTACTTGCCTTGGCTGGGCTTGGGGGCGGTGCTGCTGGTGTATGTCCAGAGCCTTCTGGGCGCCTTGGTGGCCTCCCAATGGGCTTTGCATCAATGCTTTGCTGCCGGCGAGCTGTGCTGGGTGATGAATAGCCACTTGCTGGGGGTTGCTCCGGCCACCCTTGGGGTGTTGGCGGTAGCGGTGGCCACCGGGCTGCGGCGCAAGCGGATCCCCCGCCTTCTCAAGTTCTTGGGCCATGGGTCTGTTGGCCTGCTGTTGGCCCAGGTGGGGATCGGTGTTTTGACCTATCATTACCGGCTGCAGGTAGAACCCCTAACGGTGGCCCATCAGATGATGGGGGCAGCTTTGCTGGCCTGTCTGCTGGGTTTTACGGTGCTGGCCTGGCGAATGCGAACCCAGGGGGAAGAAGGCCAGTGGATGGCCATGACCGCAGAAATGACCGGTGAGTGAATTTCATGCAAGATAGCGTTTTAGTCGACCGTCAGGCTTCCTACCAGAACCCGATGGGGGGGATCCCCTCTGAGCAGAGCCCATGTGCTCTGGGGTGCGAGCGCCAGGCGCTTGTCCAGGTTTTGCGCAGCTACAGCCAGTTGGTGAAGCCCAAGATCATCGCCCTCTTGCTGATGACGACGGCTGGGGCCATGTGGATGGCAGGCAACACCGACCCGTTCAGGTTTTTCATCACCCTTTTGGGGGGAGGAATGGCGGCGGCGGCAGCCAACGTCATCAACATGGTGTATGACACCGATATCGATCGGATGATGGAGCGAACCCGTCATCGCCCCTTGCCTTCCGGTCGAATCCGAGCGCAGGATGCTCTGATTTTTGCCGGGATCCTGGCTTTGACTGCTTTTGGGCTGTTGGCCACGTTCACCAACCTGCTGGCTGCCAGTTTGGCCATGGTGGGGATCCTGGTGTATGTGGGGGTCTATACCCACTGGCTGAAGCGTTCCAGCACGCAAAATATTGTCATCGGTGGAGCGGCAGGAGCGATCCCACCTTTGGTGGGCTGGGCAGCAACCACAGGCGAGCTCAGCTGGGCCGCGTGGGTGATGTTCGCCATCATCTTTTTGTGGACTCCACCCCACTTCTGGGCTTTGGCCATTCTGAAGCGGGAAGACTATGCCCGTGCCGGGGTGCCGATGCTGCCGGTGGTAGCGGGCGAAAGACTCACTGCCGCACAGATTTTGCTCTACGCGCTGCTGATGGTTCCGGTCAGCCTGTTGCTGGTTTACCCCTTAGGGATGCTGGGATCCTTTTATCTGAGCGCGGCGGCGCTGCTGGGATCCCTCTTGGTTTGGAAGGCGGTGCAGTTGCTGCAGGATCCCTGCGACCGAGATCGGGCGGCCTCGCTCTTCACGTTTGCCAACCTGTATCTGCTGCTGTTGTGCGGGGCCATGGGTCTGGATAGGTGGTCGTTAACCCACATCCTCTGGAGCCAGGCCACTGCGTCCCTCCAAGGGATTTACACCACCCTCATAGCGCTGGCCAGCTGACTTGCGCGAATGGGGGATCCCTGGGTTGATAACCCCCGTTGGCCAGCCGGTTTTTCCTCAAAATTGCGGCCCATTCTCAGAGAGTGACACTCCATACCGTGCAGGGTAGAATGAGCTAATCATTAGCCAAGCAAGACACACCCGGCCATGACCAATGAGGAAATTGAGACGCGGTTTGTCCAGTTGGCCGAAGCTGTGACCAGGGTGGCCAATACAGTTGCCCAGGTTACCGATGCTCAGCTTGCCTTGCAGACCCTTTCAGGGCGTCTCGCCGAAGTCGTCCTGGAGTTAAGGCAGGAAGTGCGAGAATTGCGGCAGCGGCAGGCCGAGTCGGATCAACGCTTTGAGGTTCTCCTTCAGGAAATCCGCTTCTTAATCCGCCGTCAGGGAGAGGGGCAAGCGTGAGTTGGGAAATCGCCTGGTGGAAGCCCCTGAGATAGGTCAGGATCCTCTCCGTGGAAAGGGTGAAAACAGCGGAGGATCCCTTGCTGCCTAAGGTTTGCTCCCAAGCAGAATACTTTCATTATTTCAAACAGCAATGAAACGGCTTGCTGCGTCGATCCCTAACTCCCCTCTCCCAGGGGGAGAGAAGAAGCCCAGAAGCCTTGCTGGATAGGACTGTCTGGGCTTGGGGAGATGTTGCTGAACCGTTTCGCAACGCATAGTCACTTATCTCACCGTCAAGGTGAAACAAACAACCGCTTGCTTCCTGCTAAGGCCTCCGGCCCGCTAGCGCAAGCAGTAGAAATAGATGGTAATAGAAGCCACGACTGCTATCGGCCCTCTGGGGATGGAGCTTAGCGGACTTGAACCGCTGACCCCTTCAATGCCATTGAAGTGCTCTACCAACTGAGCTAAAGCCCCAATCACTTGGCTTCGAGCCAGAATCCCGCTCAAGGATCCTACCCTCTACTCCAGCTTACACTGGCAACCTGCAGAAGATGCCTCAGCGGTAAAAAACGCTGGAACCTGATCGTAAATAAGTGGAGGATCCTTGTCAATAGCTTGGATGGCTCAACCGAGATGAGGAGTTTGCTTGGTTCTCAGCCTTTTGGTGTCAGACGTTGCGAGAAGCCCGCGGGGTGGTAGAACGGAGTCAGTGGCAATTGAGGGGCCTGTGACACAAGAAACTCAGCTTAACCGCATTTTGGCGGCTTCTTTGCTGGTCGTCTGCCTTATTGCGGCCATTGTCGGGGGCACGCGCCCTGCCCCAGAGCCTACCCGAGGCGGGGTTGGCCTAGAGGCCGCACGGGGGGCGGATCGCATCGAGGTGGTCACCCTGGAAGGAACGATAGGCGGCCCAGGGGGTTCGACTTTGGTAGGCCTGCCCACTTCTCCTGTGGAACAGTTGCGGGAGGCAGCACGGGATCCCTCTGTCAAGGCTGTATTGCTGCGCATCAACAGTCCCGGCGGAGCTGTGGGATCCAGCCAGGAACTCTACCGTGCCGTAACTGCTCTGCACGAGGCGGACAAGCCGGTGATCGCTATCCTAGAAAACATTGCTGCCAGTGGGGGGTACTACGTGGCCAGCGCTGCCGACAAAATCTATGCCAACCCCGGCACCCTGACCGGCAGCATAGGGGTTATCATCAGCGGCCTCAGCTTTGGTAAGCTGCTGGAAAACTACGGGATAGAGCCGCAGACCTTCAAAACCGGCGAGTACAAAGACCTTCTCTCTCCTTTCCGCAGTGCCACTCCTCAAGAGCAGCGCCTTCTGCAAAACTTGGTGGAGGATACCCTCGAGCAGTTCATTCGCGATGTGGCCCAAGGACGCCAGCACTTGCCAGAGAAGGCAGATGAGGTGCTGGAGGCGGAGATGATCGCGCGGCGGCAGAGCTTGGATGAAGCCCGGGTGCGACAGTTGGCCGATGGGCGCATCTTCACCGGGGCACAGGCTGTGGAGGTGGGCTTGGTGGATGCTTTGGGGGGCTACACCGAAGCGGTGGAGGATCTGCGGCGCATGACCGGGGATCCCTCTTTGTCGCCGGCGGGTGAGGGAGAGGGCTTCCAACGAGTACTGCGACGCCTGTTAAGCCAAGGACTGTCCTCGCAAAGGCAAGCCGCTTGGCTGGGCCGGCTGTTGGAGAGCAACGAGGCTGTTGGGATCCCAGACGTGCCGTTGCTGTGGATGGCGCCGGAGTGGACTTTGCGCTAAACCTAAATCTAATCAGGACGGGTTTTGGGTGTGGGGGGTGAACGGTGAATCGAGAACCGGTCGCGCCGGCGGCGCAGGGCACTTTGAGAGCAGCTGCTCTGGGAGTGCAGGGCAATACTTGGAGAGAGGGATCCCAGAAGGCCAATTCCTTGGCGGAGCTGGATTGGGCCATCGACCTGGAGCTGTTGACCAGTCGGGCTTGGGTGGAAATTGACGCAGCCCAGCTGCGAGAAAACCTGCGGCTGTTGCAGAGGCGCCTAGGCTCAAACGTCGAGATCTGGGCGGTGGTGAAGGCCAATGCCTACGGGCATGGGGCGCAGTTGGTGGCTCCCGTGGCTGTTGCGGCTGGGGCCAAGGGGCTATGTGTGGCCACCCTGGCCGAAGGGATCGAGTTGCGGCAAACGGGGCTGCAGGCTCCGGTTCTGGTGTTGGGAGCTTTGAATACTTGGGCGGAGCTACAGCAGGCCATGGCAGCCCGGCTGGAGGTCAGCCTCACCTGCACAGACCAAATCCCGCTGATGCGCCAGGTAGCCCGTTGGGCCGGGCGCCCCGTCCCGGTGCATGTCAATGTGGATACGGGTATGACCCGTTTGGGGATCCCCTGGAAGGAAGCTGCAGCCGTGTGGGGGCAGATTTGTCGGATCCCGGAGCTGGAAGGCTGTAGCTTGTTTTCCCATTTGGCGACGGCGGACGAGCCCCATTCTCCAGTCATGGAACAGCAGCACGCCCGCTTTGCCCAGGTGGTGGAACAGATCCGCAAAGCCGGGGATCCCTTACCGGCGCTGCATCTGGATAACTCAGCCGGTGCTTTAACCCATCTCCACTACTCCCGTGTGCGTTTGGGGTTGGTCCTCTATGGCCTGTCCCCTGCCCCTCACTTGCCGGTGCCAGGTCTGCAGCCAATTCTGCGACTCAAGGCGCGGCTGACCCACATCCAAACTGTGCCTGCCCAGACTGGAGTGAGCTATGGACATCGCTACATCACCTCTCGCCCCAGTCGCATTGCCACTCTGGCCATCGGCTATGCGGATGGGATCCCACGGCGGCTTTCCGGCTGGCTGCGAGGATGGGTGCGCGGCGGCTTGATCCAACAGGTGGGCACAATCACGATGGATCAATGTATGTGGGATGTAACCGAGAGGCCGGATATCCAGGTGGGGGATGTGGTGGAGCTGCTGGGCCCCAATCTGGCAAATGCGGGTTTATCTGTGCAGGATTGGGCCGATCAGTTGGGTACTATTTCCTATGAGTTGCTGTGTGGACTTTCTGCCCGTCTGCCAAGAGTGTTGGTTAATTCTCTGGGTTTTGATGATGCCTGACACGACAGATTGGATTGCCTCAAGCACGGATAGGAGCGGTCCAGAGGCTGTTCGCGTCGGCAGCAGAGGGCTTGACTTGACGTGTCAACAGAGAGTAGAGCAGCATCGAAGGTAATCGAGAGCACTCCTGCTCCCTGAAAGACAGGGACTTGGCGGCGGATTCGGTTCCCATTGGGAGGTAGCGATGGCGGAGCAACATAAGCCTCTGAAGAGCCTGGAAAATCAAATGGAACGGGCTGTTCTGGAGATGGTCAATGAAATCCTGCTGATGGAGAGTCAACAGCGCTACTGCTTCTGCGAGAAATTCTGTAACGATGCTGCCGCCCTGGCTTTGAACAACCTCCAGCCTCGCTACGCCACCAGTTTTCACGGCTCTCTCCGAACTTTAGAAGCCATTCAAGCGGATCAGGAGTTGCAGAGGCTGATCCGGTTGGAGGTGGTGAAGGCCATGGACAAGGTGGCGGCCAATCCCCGTTGCCCAGAACCTGAATGTCCTTTGCTGCCGCGCGACGTCGAGGCGATAGAGTTAGAACTGGCCCCTAGCGACAATTGAAGAAATGGCTCTGATGGAGCTGCGCTCCGCTAGCGCGAACGTTTCCCCTTCGCCGGTGGCCTTCCTCGGCCCTGCTGGAACCTACACAGAGTTAGCAGCTTTGCTGGCCTGCCCTGAGCAGCCTCACCTGCACAGCCAGGGATCCCACCCCTTAGTGCCTTATCCAACGATCAGCGCCTGTCTAGAGGCGGTAGCTGTCGGCCAGCAACAATGGGCGGTGGTGCCGGTGGAAAACTCGGTGGAGGGGGGGGTCTCGATGACCTTAGACGCCCTCTGGCAACTGGAGGGGCTAGGGATCCGGCAGGCGCTGATCCTGCCCATTCGCCATGCCCTCATCGGACGTGCCTCGCGGTTGGAGCAAATTGAGCAGGTCTACTCCCACCCGCAAGCTTTGGCCCAATGTCAGGCTTGGCTGAGATCCCATCTGCCCCAGGCCACTTTGATCCCAACCCGCTCGACCACCGAAGAATTGGATCGCCTGCAGGAGCAGCCCAGCGCCGCCGTCATCGCCTCAGAACGAGCTGCCACCCTCTACCAACTGCCGGTCTTGGCCTGCCCGATCAACGATCACCCCGACAATTGCACCCGCTTTTGGGTCATTGGCCGTGCGCCGCTCTCGCGTTCCGGTCAACAGGGTGAAACCTCTGCCGATCCTGCTTCTCCGGGGGGATCCCATACTTCCTTAGCCTTCAGCCTGCCCCACAACGTGCCGGGAGCGCTGCTGAAACCTCTGCAAGTGTTTGCGGAGCGAGGCCTGAATATGTCTCGCATTGAGTCGCGCCCCACCAAAAAATCGGCAGGGACGTATGTCTTTTTTGTCGATTTGGAGAACCCTATCGACCAACCCTATTTGGATGCCGAGGTGGTTGCGGCGCTGGAATCAATTGCTGAAACCTTGAAGCTCTTCGGCAGCTACCCTGTGCATGACCTCTGCAAACAAGGGGATCTATCCCAAGTAGCAAAAGCCCTGCCCTCTGAGGGGAAAGCGCGTCCAGCGTAGCCAAGTCTTTCAAACCGTTGAATCCATCTGAGTCATCAGGCCCGAAAGCTGGGAGCGACACCCGATAGGGTCATTTCAGGTTAGGGTGAGACGCCTGGGCTGCTGATCGCGCCAGCGGGACGGAGTCCTTGAAAAGCCTTCTGGATCAGTGCATGCAACATTTTGGGTTTGAGTTCAGTGTCCCAGTTTAAATCCAAATGACCGTAGCTTGGAACCAGGACTGCTGTCCCGAGCACTGGGGCAGACCAGGATCACTTCACAGAGCTCGATAACCTTGCCAGGCTTGCCAAAAAATGTAAAGAGAAAGAATGGCCAGGAAGCCCCGAAACAACAGACTGACGGTTTCATCGGGCAATTTGGGCAGGGTGCGTGTGCTAATCTGTACACCGATTAACCCCCCTGTGCCCAAGATTAAACCTGGGATCCAGAGCACATTCTGGTGGATGGTGCCGTCCCCGAACCCCAGGCCATTCCAGATCCAATCGCTGAGGCCCGCATGGCTGGCAGTGGCAGCAACTGCTGTGATCACAATGGCCCCCAGACTGGTCTGAATCGCCACTTTGATTGTCTCTTTCAGCAGCAGGATCTGCATTGGCACCAGGATCACCCCACCGCCGATGCCAAACAGCCCGGCCAACAAACCGGCAGTGCCGCCGGTCAGGGCGCGGGCTAACCAGGGAGACATCTGCCCTGAGGACTCCGTCCCGCTGAGGTGCTCGGCATCGCTGACGTCAGCCCCCAATTCTTGGGCCTGGATAACCACCTTTTTGTTGAGTTGCACCAGGTAAGTGTTGGCCAGCAGCAACACTCCAAACGCTGCCAACAGCAGATAGCTGGGAAGGCGACTGGCGATAATTGCTCCTACTTGAGCCGTAAGCAACGCTGGGATCCCCAGCAGGATCACCCGTTTCAGATCCAGCATGCCCATCCGCCAGTTTTGGATGCTGCCTGCAATCGAGGTCATAACGATGGAAAGGTTGCTGGTGGCTGCAGCTTGAACCGGTGGTATCCCCAAGCTGACCTGTAAGGGCACCAGGATCACGCCACCGCCAATGCCCAGCACCCCGGCCAGGATCCCTGCCACCAGGCCGCCAATTGCCAAGGCCAACTCCATCCCCTACCACTCCCCACCGCTGCTCTATCTTGCTGGCCAAAAAGCCGCCATCATCGTAACATTCTCCAGTCCTGGCAAGACTAGCAGGGATACATCGGTCGAGAAGCCTTGGGTGTGGGGTTGAAAAGAGGCGCATCATAATAATGTTGGACAGTAAATATTGGACAGTCGTACCGCCTTGGTGCAGATCGCGCCAGCATGTCAACTTCATCCATAGGCAAGGAAGCCTTCATGGTTGCCATCCATCCGGCAAATGATCTGGGTGCTCTGAAAAATCCGGGTTCTACGGCAGAAGGATCCCAGCCTGCTTGGTGGCCTCCATCTGGGCGACAACAGGGAACTGTGGCCCCTCTGCAACCTCTGGGGCTGGTTGCTTTGGAAGGTTTGGCCACCTGGGGAGATCGCCTGTTGGGCTTGGATCGGGTGAGGGGCTATTTGGTGGAAATTCAAGAGCACAACACCCTGCTGCTCAATCCCCATCATGTCCATTCTTTCCAAGGCGCTTACGGTTTGTGGGTAGAGTCAGAAGGGGATCAAGCGTGGATTTGGCTCAGTCGGGAGCAAGAGGGGCAAATCTTGCGCATTCCCATGTCCGCTCTGCAGCAACCGGGATCCCTGGAAGCCTTTCCAGTGTGTAGCTGCCCCTACCCTATCGAAGGGATCGCCCTCTGGAGCGATCCCCACACGGGAAACCGCTACCTCTATGCCACCTGCTACCGACGGGAAAAAATCCTGCAACTGGATCCCAGCCGTGGTCTCATCGTGCAGGAGATGCCTGCCCCTGGGGTTGGCCGAGAACAGATTGCGGTGCAGGGAGACTACCTCTGGGTGAGCGATCGGGTGGAAGAGACGATCTACGTGCTGGAGCGCCAGACCGGGCGAGAACTGGCCCGTATCCTCACCCCTTCTCCTGGGCCAACAGGCTTGGCCCATTGGCGGGGGCAACTCTGGGTGGCCTATGCCCACGAAGAAGCCTACATCCACGACAACCCCAACGCTCCAGATCCCTTGTCGGTGGCCCTGCGCGATAAAACCTGGGTGGCCCCCCTACGCCTGCGGCCTCTGGATCCCCCTAGCTCCCCCGACCCCTCTGGCGGCAGTGGAACCGAGGCCGAGGATTCCCCCATTGCCTGTCCGGTAGTTTTTCAGCCCCAGTGTCTGGGGGAACGCGCCACCTACACCCTCTCCCACGGCTATCGGGTGGAGCTGACCTATGTGGAAGAAATTGCCCAAGAAGAGCCGCGCTTCCTGCCCGATTTGGTCTGGCGAATTGCCTTGCCCTGCAACAGCCTTCGCCAACGGGTGCGCAGCCTGCACTGGGTAGGTCTGCCGTTTGAAGTGGAAGAGCAATCTGGCCAACAGGTGGCGGTGTTTTCGCTGGGATCCCTGGGGGCCCATGAGGTGCGCTTGTTTGGCTGGCGGGCGGTGCTGGATCTCTACAGTATCAAGTACTGCATCGATCCACTGGATGTAGAGGCTGCCGTTTTGCCCAGGGAGCTGCGGGATCGCTACTTGGTGGACGATGACTACCTGGCCATGGACACCTCGATTGTCCGAGAGGCAGCGCGGCTGGCCGTTGGCAGCGAGACCAACTTGCTGCGCAAAATGCTCAATATCCGGGCCTATGTTTACGACAAGCTCTCCTACCGGGTCACCTCTCGCATTGATCCGCCGGATGAGGTTTTGCGGCGTGGCTCCGGTTCTTGTGGCGAATATGTGGGGGTGCTGTTGGCTTTGGCCCGCCTCAATGGAATCCCTTGCCGCACGGTGGGGCGCTACAAATGTCCTCCCCATCCAGAACTGAAAGGGATCCCGCTGTTTCCCCAGTACAACCACGTGTGGATTGAGTTTTATCTGCCCGGCTGGGGTTGGGTGCCGATGGAGTCGAACCCCGACGATCGGGGGGAGCGCCCCTATTCGCAGCGCTACTTCATGGGCTTGCCCTGGACCCATGCCGAGATCGCCAAAGGGATCCCTTTCGAGACGATCAACACCGACCAAGCCTCAATTGGGGAGCTGGCCATTAACCATGTGCAGTTTCGCATCTTAGAAGAAATTTGAAAGGCGAATAGAGTGAGAAAACGGGCCTGAGATTGGCCAACACTGCTCCGGGAGTGATTTTTGCCGAAGATAACAATGTGGCTCCTGATGTGGTGTGGGTGAGCCGGTCTCGACTGAGAACAGCGCTGGGGGCGGATGGCAAACTCCACAGTGCCCCAGAATCGGCGGTAGGAGTGCTGAGCCCTGGAGCTCGCAATATTGGCCAAGATAAGCAAACTAAGCTCAAGCTTTACAGTCGGCGTGGGGTACAGGAGTATTGGGCGGTGGACTGGCAACAGCAACAAGCGGAAGTCTACGGAAGTCTACCGACGCCATCAAGGGCAGTTGGTGCTGATCAAAACTTGCTTGGGAAAGATGAATTGGACTCGAATTGGACTCGCCGTTGCTGCCGGGGCTTGCGTGCCCGATTTCACAGCTGTGGATGCCACCTCTTGCCTGAGTCTGGTGGGAGCCCCATTGCTCGCTCGAAAAGCTGCCACCCGAATGGGGAGCTGTCAATAGAGCTGCACTCCGCGGGCGCGAATGTCGCTTTTTCTTCCCCAGCCTGATGCTGGAATGGCTATGGGCCAACAACAGGGCTCTGCCCCCATCTGGGGCTTGCGTTAAAGACTAGGATAGGAGACTACGGCGGGGCTTGGCTTCGCTCCAGGCACATCCATCCAGAGCAATCCGCTCTACCTCCGAGGCCAGCCTCAATGCTTTCAGGGCCTGTTCCCCGCCCACAGAAGGTTGGTTGCCTCCCCGCACGCAGTTGATGAAGTGCTCCAGTTCGGCATGAAGCTTGTCGATATTGTCGGTGTGGACTTTCTCAATCAAACAATCCCGCTGGTAGGGCATTTGGCCGTAGTCGCTGGTGCTGCTGACGGATCCCTGGCGGTACACCGAGATCTCATTGTGTAGAAAATCTGCTTCCACCAGGGCATTCTTGCAGTGGACGGCAATTTTGCGCACCTTGCGATGGGTGACCTTGCTGGCGGTGAGGGTGGCGATGACGCCGTTGGCAAAAGTGAGAGTAGCCGTGACGTAGTCCAGGTAGCCCAGCTTGGAGATGCGGTTGCCGCTGGCGGTAATCTGGGTCACGGGAGATGGGATCAGCTCCAGCAACAGATCGATGTCGTGGATCATCAAGTCGAATACCACCGACACATCGCTGGCGCGGTCGGAATAGGGGCTGAGACGGTGAGCCTCGAAAGCCAGAGGTTCTTCACTTTGCAAGACTTGGCCCAGCTTTTGGAAAACAGGGCTGAAGCGCTCGATGTGCCCCACCTGCAAAATACAATTGCAATCGGCAGCTCGGTTCACCAGCGATTCTGCTTCGCTGATGCTGGCAGCGATGGGCTTTTCGATCAGCACATGTACCCCGGCCTCCAGGCAGGCCATACCCACCTCGTGGTGCAGAACCGTCGGCACGGCAATGGCCACGGCAGCTACATGGGGCAGCAGATCGCGGTAGTCCTCATAGAAATGAACGCGGTGGCGGCTGGCCACATCCAATCCCCGTTCCACGTTGATATCCGCTACCCCCACGACCCGCACATCCTTCATCAGGCTGAAAACGCGGGTGTGGTGCTGGCCCATGTTGCCTACCCCGATCACCCCAACCGGGACAGCTTGCTCTGAATAAGCCAGTGGACGGCGGGGAGAGTTGGCAGAACTCGGGCAAGATCGGGCCATGACGTTTCCACTACCTCCACCACAAGGGTTTCGCGAACCTCGCTCCATCTTTCGGTAACGGAGCGCCGCATTTCACGAAACAAACTTCACAAAGCTTACCATGCCTCCCTTAGATCCAGTTCAAGCCGGGGATGGGCGGCAGGTGCAGCGGGGGCTGTTGGCAGGATTGGGGGCTGAAACAGAACAGCGGCACCGGGCTAGAGCGAAACCACATGCGGGCGTAAAATCCGCTTGGGCTGAGGGGCAGGCCAAGCCAAACGGGGAAAAAGAAGACAAAGGACGCCAAAACCAAGGCCACCGCCGTGATGCTCGCCCCGCGCCAAAAGCGGCGATAGCTCTGCCAGCCCAGCAGCACCAACCAAGCCAGGGCTAGGGTGCTAAACGCCAGGGCGCTCATGTAGTGGTAGATAAAAACGCAGCGGCTGACCCTAAACCAAGGCAGGTAATTGGCCGCATAGCCGATCAAAATGAAGGCTTCGAGACCGTGAAAGCGGCGGATCCCTCGCCAGACGAGCACCAAGATGGATCCCGTCCCCAGCCACCACAGCCAAGGATTGCCCACGCCATGAACAGCTTGCCAGAGGTTGCCCTGACTGCTGAAGTAGTAGGCCACGGGGCGGCCCAGAATTGGCCAGGACCAAGCTCCTGCCGAGGCCAAGGGCGTAGTCAGCCAAGGACGCAAAGCCGGGAACCAAGCCACCAGGGATCGCAAGCTGGTGGAGCAGTAGGGGTGAACAGGGGTCTCTTCGTTCACCACCAGGTGGGCTGCCATGTGGCCGCCGTAGATGGATTGGTTGATGAGCACCAGGGAGCGGAAATAATTCTGGATGCCCGTCCAGCTCCAATCCAGAGTTAGTCCCTGTTGGGGATTCAGCTGCAGGTGCGGGATCCACTGAATGGCATAAAAGGCCAGCGGAGCGAGGACGAAGCAAAACACATAGTGCCACCAGCGCAGATGACGAATCTGGATCAAAATGCCCAACCGTGGGATCCACTGCGGGCGCAGCCAGACCACCCCCCAGACGAGGATCCCCAACAGAGCAAACATGAAGGCAAACCAGAGGCCATTCCACTTCACCGAAGCTGCCGCCCCCAACAGGATCCCGGAGCAAGCAAAGTGAGCAGCCCGTCGCCAACCTTGGTTTTCTAGACCTCTCAGCAACAGAATGGTCGCTGCCAGCCCAAAGGCTACCAGATACACGTTGATCAGGCCAAAGCGGGATTCCACCAGAAACACCCCATCGGTCAGCAGCAAAACCCCGCTCAACAGAGCAAAGCCCACGTGGTAGGTGAGGCGGTAGGCTAAACCGGTCAGCAACAGAGGGATCAGGGATCCGCAAAAAGCAGTGGCGAAGCGGAATCCCCACTCGTTGCGGCCAAACACCTGAATGCTAAGGGCAATGAAGTACTTGCCCAAGGGGGGATGCACATCGTAAAAAGGCTTGCCATCCAAGTAATTCTGGGCAAACTCCGGGAAGTACACCTCATCGAATACGGGGGCCGGGAACTCGTCCAGCCGCCACAGGCGCAACCCCAGACCCACCAGAAAGATCCCCAGCGCTCCCCATACCAGCCACTGTCGGGATCCCACAGCACTGTGCGGGGATCCGAGGATGGGCACAGCTAGCAGCAAGCTGCCCTGAGACCGCTCCGGCCCGGGGTCAATGGGGGTTGGCTCTCCAGTCATGGATAGGGCACTCTCAACACTCCGGCGAGGATCCCTAGGGATCCCCAGTGTTACTTTAGCTGACTGGGAAAGTCTGAGGGATTCCAGAGCAGACCGCTGCTAGACTGTAGAATTGAATACAAAGTTGGCCAACTTCTGGCCAGTACCCTGTCTGCGCTGGCGCTCCTGAGAGCGGGCGTTTGACGTTCGGTCATCTCAGTGGGGAGGAGACACCGTGGCGACTGGTGGATATGCGTTGGTGGACAGCCTGCACCGGCATGGGGTGCAACACATCTTTGGCTATCCGGGGGGAGCCATCCTCCCCATCTACGACGAGCTGTACAAAGCCGAGTCTCAGGGGCTGCTCAAACATTACCTGGTACGCCACGAACAAGCGGCTGCCCACGCCGCCGACGGATATGCTCGCGCCACTGGCAAGGTGGGGGTGTGTTTTGCTACCTCTGGCCCAGGGGCGACCAACCTGGTGACGGGCATTGCCAACGCCATGATGGACTCTGTACCGATGGTGGTCATCACCGGGCAGGTGCCCCGCCATCTGATTGGCACCGACGGCTTCCAGGAGACGGACATCTTTGGCATCACCCTGCCCATTGTGAAGCACTCCTACGTGGTACGGGATCCGCGCCAAATGTCTCGGATCGTGGCGGAGGCTTTTCACATTGCCGGAACAGGTCGGCCCGGGCCGGTGCTGATCGACATCCCCAAAGATGTGGGCCTGGAAGAGTTTGACTATCAACCCGTCAGCGAGATCAACATCCCCGGCTACAAGCCCACCGTGCGTGGCAACCCACGGCAAATCCACACAGCGGCCAAGCTGATCCTGCAGGCCAAGCGGCCCTTGCTGTATGTGGGAGGTGGGGCGATCATCTCCGGTGCCCACGCCGAAATTGCCGAGCTGGCCCACACCTATCGGATCCCGGTGACCACCACCCTCATGGGCAAAGGGGCTTTCGATGAGAACGATCCCCTGTCGGTGGGGATGCTGGGCATGCACGGCACGGCCTATGCCAACTTCGCCGTCACCGAGTGCGACCTGCTCATTGCGGTGGGAGCCCGCTTCGACGACCGCGTAACCGGCAAGCTAGATGAATTTGCCAAGCACGCCAAAGTCATTCACATCGACATCGACCCAGCCGAGGTGGGCAAAAACCGTGCGCCCGATGTGCCGATTGTAGGGGATGTGCGCACTGTTCTGGTGGAGATGCTGGCTCAACTGAGCAAAATGCCTTCTACTCCAGGCCTAACTCAGGCCTGGCTGGATCGGATCGAGCGCTGGAAGCGGGACTATCCCCTGCAGGTGCCCAGCTACGAAGGCGTGATTGCCCCCCAACAGGTGATCGATGCCTTTCGTCGTCATGCTCCCCACGCCTACTACACCACCGATGTTGGCCAGCATCAGATGTGGGCGGCGCAGTTTCTGCGCAACGGGCCGCGCCAATGGATCTCCAGTTCTGGGCTGGGCACCATGGGCTACGGGTTCCCCGCGGCGATGGGAGTCAAGGTAGCCCTGCCTCACGAAGAAGTCATCTGCATCAGTGGCGATGCCAGCTTCCAGATGAACATGCAAGAGCTGGGCACAGTGGCCCAGTACGGCATTGCCACCAAAGTGGCCATCATCAACAACGGCTGGCAGGGCATGGTGCGGCAGTGGCAGCAGGCCTTCCACGGCGAGCGCTACTCCCACTCGGATATGTCTCCCGGAATGCCGGATTTTGTCAAGCTAGCCGAGGCTTTTGGGGTAAAAGGGATCCGCGTCGATCACCCCGATCAACTGGAAGATGCCATCCAGGAGATCCTCAAGCACGAGGGGCCGGTAGTGGCCGACTTTGTGGTCAAGCGGGACGAAAACTGCTACCCGATGGTGCCTGCCGGCAAAGCTAACTATCAGATGATCGGGCTGCCGGAGAAGCGGCAACTGGAACAAGCCGCCGAGCTGATCTACTGCCCCAATTGCGGCACCAAAAACCCCACCCTGCACAAGTTTTGCGCCGAGTGCGGCACCAAGCTCTAGAACCGACGGCCTGACCATTCGGCTAGGAAAGGTGGGCCCCAGCAGCAGGGAGTCTTCGGGGATATCGGGGCTACTGAACAAGCCAGATTAAAACGCTCCCTGAGCGCTCTGCGAGGCCAACACGAGCGACTCCTGCCCCTTTCCCAAAAGGAGAGGAAGGTTGGGATCAGCGCAACGAACGGAGGATCCCTCCTGCCCTGGGGTAGTTCGATCCCCTCAAGGAGGGTAGCCGGAAACTTCTGCCTCTGGTGTCTCTGGCGGTCGGAAGCAGGCACCCTCCAGACCTGCCCAACCGGCTTAGAGGGGTCGGTAAACCCGGTAGTTGATATTGGGGAAGATGTTGTCCATGTATTCCACCTTGGCCAGCCACTGCTCCTCTTCAGGGGTGGCCTTCTCCCGCCGAAACTGGCCTTCTTTGATCTTTTCGTAGAGGTGATTGAAGCGCAGCAGATGAGACTTGGTGCGGCGCACTGCATAGGGAACCATCGTCCCTGTGCGCATGATAAAAGCCCAGTCAGACGATTGAGCCAGCAGCAGTTCTCGGGCTGCCTGGTTCAAGGCCCGCCATTCTAGGTCATCGGCAGGCTCGCGACGGCTCAGCTCGATCATCCGCTCGGTGGCCTTGTGCAGGTGGGGGTAGATCCAGGCGTTGGTGGGGTTGAGCCAGTACTCGTGGAAGCCGCGCGCCCCCCAACTGGACTGGGCAGGTTTGCACACCTGCTGGGTGGGGTTCTCCCGCAGGTACTCCGCCAGGTGAGTCATGCGGTAGGTGTTTTGGTCGAAGTAGCTCTTGCGGATGAGAAAATCCAAAAACCAAGGGCCCTCGTACCACCAGTGGCCGAACAACTCCGCATCGTAGGGGGCCACCACCAGCGGCGGGCGGCCCATGACGCTGTACAAATATTCGATTTGCCGCTGGCGGTTGAACATAAAGTTGCCCGCATGCTCTGCCGCTTTCTCCCGCGCCCAATAGGGGTCGTAAAGCTGCTTTTGCCCCAGGTCCAGGTTGCGCCCGGTGATGCGGTGGTACTTGATGCCGGTGTTTTTCCGCTGGCCGTTGGGCATGATGTAAGGCTTGATGTACTCGTAGTCGGCCTCATACCCCAGGTCTTTGTAGAACTCGCGGTAAACCGGATCCCCTGGATAGCCCACCTCTGCCGACCACACCTGCTGCGAAGACTCGTGATCCCGCCCGAAAACGGCGACGCCGGTCTCGGTAAAAATAGGGGCGTACATGCCGTAACGAGGCCGGGGCTTGGCGTAGAGAAGACCATGGGCGTCGGTGATCATGTAGCGCAGGCCAGCATCGGCGATCATCCGCTCCAGCCCTTGGTAGTAGGCGCATTCCGGCAGCCAGATCCCCCGCGGCCATTGGCCAAAGTGCTCGTTGTAGTGCTCACAAGCTACAATCAACTGCGCCCAGACTGCCTGCGGGTACATCTGCATCAAGGGCAGGTAGCCGTGGGTAGCCCCACAGGTGATGATCTCCAGGTTGCCGCTGTCTTGAAACTGCTTAAAAGCTCGCACCAGATCCCGGTCGTAGCGCTCCCAGAGATCCCGCACCATGGCAAACTGCTTGATGTAGTGCTCCGCCAGGTAGCGAATGTGGCCGTTGGTGGCGTTTTTGTCGTACTCCAGCTGGGCCAGCTCTTCCAATTTGGTTAGGTAGTGGTCGTAGCGCTCCTGCAGCAAGGGATCCCGCAGCATCGACACCAAGGGCGGCGTCAGGGACATGGTGAAGCGAAAGTCGATGCCATCTCGCTGTAGCCCCTCGAACATGTGCAGCAGCGGCACATAGGTCTCCGTGATGGCTTCGTAGAGCCATTCTTCCTCCAGCACAAAGTCTTGCTCAGGGTGGCGCACAAACGGCAGGTGCGCGTGGAGTACCAAGGCGAGATAACCCATGGCAGCCGGGGATCCTTACAGACAGGGAAAGATAACGGAGCAGACTTGCCCTTCTCAGCAGCAAATCTGTAGAGAAGGTTAAGCCCAAGATTGCTACCTATCGTCCAGCATTTCGTCCTTGGGGTCAAGAGCTGGGATCGCTGGGGATCGCTGTTGGGCTCAGCGGTGACGAATGAAGTCGTAGATCTCCAGATACTCCTTGCCAGGATAGTTCCAGGAGTAGTCGTAGCTCATGCCTTGAATCTGCAGTTGACGGAACTGGTCAGGAGCGGTGTACCAAAGGTCGATGGCCCGATCCAGAGCCGACTCCAAAGCAGCTGGATCTGTGTGATAAAAGACGTAGCCGTTGCGTTGCTCGGGCAATTTGTGGGGATCGTAGTCGCGGTCGAAGACGGTATCCACCAGGCCACCCACTCCTCTCACCACCGGAACTGTGCCATACTTCAAGCCAATCATCTGAGTGAGTCCACAGGGTTCGTAGTGGCTGGGCACTACGATGATGTCTGCCCCCGCATAGATAAGGTGGGAAAGTTCTTCGTTAAAGCCCAACTCAATGTGAACATCGGGGTTGTTGTTGAGGTAGCTTTTCTCGTGGGCAAACCAAGCGCCGATCCCTCGCTCCGTAGCGGATCCCAGCAGAACAAATTGGGCATTTTTGAACAGGGAGCGGTAGATGGCATGATGCACCAAATGCACGCCCTTTTGCTCGTCCAATCGCCCGATATAGGCCACGATAGGCTTGTCAACATCCTGCAGTAGCAGCCGATCCCGCAGAGCTTTTTTGTTTTTAGCTTTATTTTCCAGCGTTTGAGCAGTGTAGCGCACGGGGATAAAGCGGTCGATCTCCGGGTTCCAAATGTCGTAATCGATGCCATTCAAAACGCCGCGAAACTTGTGCCGGTGCAAGTAGAGGGTATGGCCAAGTCCATAGCCGTAGTCGCCAAATTGCACCTCCAGCGCGTGATTGGGAGAGACCGTAGTGACAAAGTTGGAAAAAACAATTCCCCCCTTCATAAAGTTGAGAGAAAAGGGGTTGAAGTTATCGCGCAAACGGTCGTAGTGGAAGTAGTAGGGTTCGCGGTTGAGGCCGGTAGCCCAAAGAATCTCTGGGCCGCCAAAGCCTTGGTGTTTGAAGTTGTGAATGGTGTAGCACACCCGCTGGTTTCCCATGCCGTGGTACTTGTAAATCTCGAACAGCAGCACCGGTACCAACCCTGTCTGCCAGTCGTGGCAATGGATGATGTCGGGGCGCTTGTTGCTTTGTAGGAGAAACTCTAGAGCCGCCTTGCTGAAAAAAGCAAAACGCATGTTGTCATCCGGGCAGCCGTAATAACACCCGCGATTGAAGAAGTTATCGCCCGAGTGGGGCTCAATAAAAAAGCAAAGGCGGCCATGCACCCAGCCGCAGTACACCGAGCAGTGAATGGCTCCCCCGTACCAGGGCACCCAGAGATCGCGATAGGCGTCGTGCAAACCCCAGATCTGGTCGTAGCGCATCGTGTCGTACTTGGGCAAAACCAGCTCGACACAGTGGCCCCGCACCTCCAGCTCGCGGCTGAGGCCGTACACCACATCCCCCAGTCCCCCCGCCTTGATAACCGGGGCGCATTCAGACGCAATCTGCACGATGTACATTTCGAGACCTCCCGTAGCACCGCCTTAGCTTTCTTTACAAACGATAATCTTTTTGGCCTCGACAGAACATCCCTCCCAATGGCAAGGGATCCCTGCACTGGGGAACAACCTCTGGGCCGACCGGGTTCGAGCCCCAGCTGCGCCGTTTGCCGGGGAACCTGATCTACGGGAGCAGCCCTCTGGGCAATTATGGGCATTTCGATTCAAACTAGAAACGTTGAATGCACGGGGCCAGAAGGCTTTTCAAGGACTCCGTCCCGCTGGCGCGATCAGTAGCCCAGGCCTCTCACCCTAACCTGAAACGCGACTATGGACGGCTGATCCCGCTGGGGCGGTACCGTTCTTCGAGCCAAGTGCGCAGCTCATCTTCCGGGAAGGCGGCAGCCAAGGTGCCCGTTCTGGGATCGTGGGCATGCCAAAGAACATGGCCGGATGGATCCTGGCTTTACGGTAACTGCAGCCGGCTGCACCTCCCCTCGTCTCTTGCGAGCAGGCTTACTCTCTCCGGCTAGGGGTAGCCAGGGATCCTTCAAGGTCACGCGAACTCAATACCACTGCTGAGCGTAAAGGCGCTGCACCAAATAAAACACGAATAGGTTGACATCCACGCGCCGCTCGTCGATCATAAAAGACTCGATGGTGCTGGCCGGGGATCCTTCGGTGGTACAGCGGAAGAACTTGCGGCCATTCAAGGATCCCTCAGCAAACAGCACGCTAAATTGCTTCTTGCCTCCTGCAAACGCGCCGACCAGCGTCTTGCCTTCCAGGCGCAGCTCCAGATCGCTGACTCCGCGCTTTTGAAAAGCCGCGATGGCTGCCGGGATCACCTCTTCCGTGATCTGTTGCTCGAAGGGCTTTTCTTCCTTAGCAACTTTTTTCGCAGCGGCTTTGGGGGAATCCTCAGCAGCAGGCTTGGCAGCTTCAGCGGGTTTCTCGGCAGCAGCGGCCTCGGGGGTGGGTTCTCCAGACATGGGGAAACGCTCCGACAATCAGATGGGTAAAAGCCTTAGATGCAGAACAATCAAAAACTCTGTCCAGAACCGGCAAAGAGCTAGCCCTTGGGGATGTATTGGCCGACAATTTCTTCAGCAGGGATCTGGGGAAAGCCCATGCTGAAGTTGGGGGCACGCCCCTGCAGGTTATAGGCGATCTCCCCTTGCTTGAGCAGGGAGCGGATGAAATGTTCCAGGTCAGACCCAATGCGGCGGATATTGTACTCGGTCAAGTCTCGCCCCCGGTATTCTTCCACCAACTCTTCGAAACGGGCATAGACCTTTTGCAGGGCAGCATCAGTCCAGACCAGCTCGTTGTCCGGATCCACATCGAGGGTAAACAGGTCGTCGCGGGGCACGAAGTTGTTGTCTGCAGTAACTTCACCGGCAAAAATGTGGACGTGGCGAGTGGTGCATTTCAGCATTGCGATGGCTCCGCTCCGGATCTAACCTGATAAACAGCGTATCACTACCTAGCGCTTGTGGGGGATCCGCTATTTGCCCTCGACTTGTTCCGGCCCTCTCTATGTCTGCTGTTAATGTCTGCTGTTATTCCCCAACTGGAACGCCTGCACATTGAGGTGACCAACGTTTGCAACTTTAAGTGCGAGTTTTGTCCAGATGGGATCATGCAACGGCGGCGGGGGCACATGGAGCCCGCTCTGCTGGAGCAGATTTTGGAGGAAGTAGCGGCAACAGGGCTGGCCCGCGTGATGGCTTTTCACCTGATGGGGGAGCCGCTGCTCTACCCATACCTTTTCGAGGGTATTCGCAGGGCCGCTGAGCTTGGCCTTCGCCTGCACCTGACCAGCAACGGCAGCACCTTTGCCCTCTGGCCGGAGCACATTGAAAAGCTGAACCGCAGCCCCTTTGCTAAGCTAACCATTTCCCTGCAAACTCCCGATCCAGTCACCTTCAGCATTCGCGGAGCACCTCCCCGCCTCACGCCGGAGCGCTACTTTGCTGGGATTACCCAATTTCTGCAGGTGCACTTGCGCTCCTCCAGCCCTACGCAGGTGCATCTCAAATTCCTGGATACTAGCCCCCACCCGTTTTTGGTGCCGCATAAGGCTCTTTCGGTGATCGATTCTGCACAGCAGATGCGCGCTCAGCTCTCGGCTTGGGCCAGACGAGCTTTGCAAGGGATCCCGGATGCACCGGCTCTCGATTGGGTAGAAGCCCAGATTGCTACTTACCGACCGGGCCGCTGGCAGCAGATCCGCATCCATCCCCGCTTGGTTTTGGAAACGTTTCCCTTGGACAGTTGGGGCAACGTGGAGACAGACCGGGTAATCCCAGCTCGCTGGGGATACTGCAATGGCGCTTCCGGTCAGGCGGGGATCCTCTACGACGGCACGGTGGTGCCCTGTTGCAAGGACTATGAAGGGCAAATCCCGCTGGGGCAAGTGACGCTGGGGGGATCCCTGGCCGAGATTTTGCGGGGCCAACCGGCCTGTGCGCTGCGGCGGGGGTTCAATCGTCTGCAGGTGAACCATCCCGTTTGCCAGCGCTGTATGGGTGGAGACACTTGCATCAAAGCCTTGGCCAGACAAGTGGGTTCCGTTGTCTACTTCAAGGTGTATCGGCCTTGGAAACAGAGGCTGGATCCCGGTTGGGGACAAGTGTAGACAGTTTCGGGAAAAGTCAACGCCCCACAGCAGCGGTTTCCCTGCCGTGGGCATAGCAACAACGTGACTTTCTTTCGTGATTTCTTCTAAGGGGCTCAAGCCTTGGGAGGGAGTTCCAAGGCCAGCGGCCCCAGCAAGCCCTTGCGGTAGTCGTTGAGAACTTGCCGTGCCGCCCGCTGGGGATCCCCTTGATACCGCCGCTCGGCCAACTCCTGCACTGCGGCACCACCGGGAGGGATCGGATCCGGCCAACCGTAGCGCTTTTGCAAGAGAGATCCGGCTTGGGGCTGCACCCTCAGCACGTGATCCAAAAAGTGGGCCGCCACCCGTTCGGGATCGTAGGCCGCTTCGCCGATGTCATCGCAGATGGCCAATAGAGAGGCCGCCTGTTGATCCGGCAGAGAGGGCGGTAGGATGCCCGGCGAGTCCAACAGATCCAACTCTCCCCCCAGCCGCACCCACCGCAGTTGCCGCGTCACCCCAGGACGTGCTGCGCTCTCAGCTGCCCGCCGCCCCAACAGTCGATTCAGCAAAGCAGATTTGCCCACATTGGGAAAGCCCACCACCACCGCCCGAACGGCCCGCGGTCGCATTCCCCGCTGTTGACGCCGCATATTGACCGATTGCCCCAGTTGCAAGACCGCCTGCTTGAGGCGATTCACCCCTTCTCCTGAGCGGCCATTGGTGGGATAGACAGGGATCCCTTGCCGTAAAAAATACTCCTGCCAAGCTTTCAGATCCCCAGCCTCAATGCAGTCCGCCCTGTTCAGAGCCAGGAGGCGAGGTTTTTCCCCCAGCCACCGGCCCAGCTCAGGATGACGACTGGCCAACGGGATCCGCGCATCCAACACCTCGATGACTGCATCCACCCGCTGCAACTCTTCCCGCAACTGGCCAATTGCCTTGGCAATATGGCCGGGATACCACTGGATGGCCGGAGAACTCATGCCGCCAGAACCCTAGAAGTGGACAGCAGAAATCAACAGTGGGATCCAATCTAGCCCGATTCCCCAAAAGAGGCTCGACCTGCCGGCTGAAGTAGCCAATAATACAACGTGAGTGCCGCTGGGATCCCTTTCCTGGGCAACCTAATGTTTAACCAACGGGGGTGCGGGGGCAACAAGCCCCGCGCTCTACCCGCAGGGTTAGCGTCGGGATACATGGATCCCTGCATGCTATACCATTATCTTTTTAGTACCCAGGAATGCTGGGGAAGGGAAACCACCTGTCCAGTTGTTCTGTCGGGGGTCGTAGACCTAGACAAGTGGCGTGGGGTAGGAATACCCAACCGCGAGGTAAAGACTCCATCCCGCTGACGCCAAGGGAAGCCCGCGCTCTGTCCGTAGGACGAGCGCCGGGAGGATGTCACGAATGCTAGGGTCTGTAACAGAGGGGAGCTTGCTCAAGATCGACAGGGATCCTTGGCCAGCCGAGCCAGAGCCTCCAAATCAGCACCCACCACGCGGTTGAGAATCCATTCGGGATGTTGCTGGGCACCCATGCGTCGATAGAACTCTATCGCCGGCTGATTCCAATCCAAAACCATCCACTCCAGCCGCCCATATCCTTTGGCCACCGCCTCCTGAGCCACCCGCGCCAAGAGCGCTTTGCCAATGCCTCTGCCGCGAAACTCCGGCAACACGAACAGATCCTCAAGGTAAATCCCTGGTCGGGTCAGGAACGTGGAAAAATTGCGGAAGTAGAGGGCAAATCCCACCGCTTGCCCCTCCACTTCTGCCAACAACGCCGAGGCCAAAGCCTCTGGGCCAAACAAATAGTGGCGCAACAGATCAGCGGATCCCGTTACCAGGTGGCTCAGCTTCTCGTACTCGGCCAAGGCGCAGATGAGGTCAAACAAAACGGGCACATCTAAGGCGGTGGCAGGACGGATTTCCATACTTTTGCCTGGCTTCACAACCAATTCCTTGAATTTCCTGAGATACCGGCACGAGAACAGACCACAGTTTATTCTTGTTGTGGACAGAACGCCCAGGCAGCATCTTTTGGACGCGCAGCGTGGTGGGGGCAGCGGCAGGGGCCCAGAGGACTCACCGCACAAGGCAGGTGGGGTGACCGAGAAAAGTAACGGCAGAAGGGATCCCAGGGCAAGCCACAAGAGAGAGTTGGTACGGCCCGGTGGGCGCGCTCGTCCCGGATTGAGAAGCGACGGGATCCCCTCTTTTCCAGCAGAGGGATCAACTGCGCCCAGAACGTCAGCCCTAACCACAAGCCAACTCCCACTCAGCGCTTGCACAATTGCCCTCCCCCGTCGGCCAACAGCGTTGTCTTCCAACCAGAATCAGCCTCGGCCAGCCTGCTTGCCCAGGACTAGCGTGGCAGCCCGTTTTGGAGCTGTCCTTCCCTGCCGGCAAGAACCCGAGAAAAACCGATTAGAGTGAAATATGGACTGACCCGCTGAGCCTTCCGATTCCATGACCACCTCCACCCTTGATGCTGCTGCCATCCTTGAAGCGTTGCGCCCTGTTCAAGATCCGGAGCTGCGCCGCAGCCTGGTGGAACTGAACATGATCCGGGATATTCGCGTCGAGCCTGGGCGAGTGGCCTTTACCCTGGTGCTGACCACGCCGGCCTGCCCTTTGCGGGAATTCATTGTGGAGGAGTGCAAAGCTGCCATCCGCCAGCTAGCCCCCATCGAAGCCATTGATGTCACGGTAACGGCAGAAACCCCCCGTTCCCCTTCCCTGCCGAATCGCCAGTCCATCCCCGGTGTGCGCAACATCATCGCCATTTCCAGCGGCAAGGGGGGCGTGGGCAAAACCTCGGTGTCGGTGAATGTGGCGGTGGCGCTGGCCCAAAGTGGAGCCCGGGTGGGGCTACTGGATGCCGACATTTACGGCCCCAATGTGCCGCTGATGCTGGGCCTGCAGGATCGGTCTCTGGTTGTGCAAAAACGGGAAGATGGCGGCGAAGACATCTTCCCCTTGGAAAATTACGGCGTCAAGATGGTGTCGATGGGCCTCTTGGTGGGACGGGATCAGCCGGTGATCTGGCGGGGGCCGATGTTGAACGGGGTGATCCGGCAATTTCTCTATCAGGTGCAGTGGGGAGAGTTGGACTACTTGGTTGTGGATATGCCCCCCGGCACCGGCGATGCCCAATTGACCCTAGTGCAGGCAGTGCCGCTGGCAGGAGCTGTGATCGTCACCACGCCACAATCGGTGGCCCTGCTGGACAGTCGCAAGGGCTTGAACATGTTTCGGCAGTTGGGGGTGCCCATCCTGGGCATTGTGGAAAACATGAGCTACTTCATCCCGCCCGACCTGCCGGATCGCCAGTACGATATTTTCGGCTCAGAAGGGGGAGAGACCACGGCCCGCGAGCTTGGTGTCCCGCTGCTGGGGCGGATCCCGCTGGAAATCGCCCTGCGCCAAGGGGGAGATATGGGTACGCCTATTGTCATCGGCCAACCTGAGTCGGCTTCAGCCCGGGCCTTGAAGCAGATTGCCAAAACCTTGGCAGGCCGCGTTTCCATGTTGGCTTTGGGGGCAGGCTAGAAGCGCTCGGCTTCCACCAACGAGACCCCGAAGCTGCGTCCTCCCACCACAATCCCCTCTTGGGCCTTGCCGCGCACGGTTACAGTGCTGTTCATGGCCGGTAGGCCCTTGTCGGTGATGACCCAAAGGGAACCGCTGTTGTCTTGGAGCTCATACACACCCTGGCCGAACACCCCTATCTGGTTTACCACGCGACCGCGGACATACACATCGGTGTAGCGGGAGGGATTTTGCTCTACGGTGGCGATGGGAGTTGTGCCGATGCCCAGCCGCGCCAGTGGCCCACACCCGGCTAGGGCCAGGCTCAAACACAGCAAGAACACCAGGGATCCCTTGGGGAAAGGTAGGCCGAGTCGCTGTTTCATGGGTTGCTTCCATTACGAGCACCTGCTCCCAAGATAGCAAGCCGGCAGGGAAATCCACGGCCAAGTCAGAACTTCTCGCCAATGCCGAAATGCAGTTGGCCTTGGCCAGCGCCACCTTGCCCAACCGCATAGTCGATGCGCAGCGGCCCCAAGGGAGATTGGATGCGAATGCCGACCCCCAGCCCCAAACCACTGCCCGGCTTGTTGCGCACCAGGGCAGGATTGCCGGCCACCGCAGCTCCACTGCCCAAATCGGTGCCGTAGTCGGCAAAGACCACTGCCCCCACCGGGTCGAAAATGGGAAAGCGCAATTCGGCGGTTGCGGTGGCAAAGCTGCGACCGGAACCGATACCCCCCTCGAAAAAGCCCCGCACCGAGTTGCCGCCACCAATGGCAAAAGCATCGTAGGGAGCCAAGTCGCCGATGGTCGTGCCCGCCCGCACATCAAAGGCCAATACCTGCGGTCGCTCGCTGCGGGTTTCAAACAGGTTGACGGGAATGAACTGGCTGTAGCCGGCCTCGAGGCGGTTGGCATTCAAGCCATTTTGAAACAGACGTACCGACTGTTCTGTGGAGATGCGAAAGACCGAGCCCTGGCTGGGGCTGTTGGGGTTGTCGCGGGCGTCGTTGATGAGGCCGAGGCGCAGGGTGGTGTAGCTGTCTTGGCCGCTCTCGCTGAAGGTAATCGGGTTGCCCAGCACATCGAAGCGCTGCTGCTCCCCGTTGCTGTTGCGAGCTTCTACAAATTGGATGCGGGTGCCCAAGCTGGCCCGCCAATTGCCCCCAATCGGGCGAGAGAAAGTCACCCCGCCACCAAGACGGTTGATGCGCACGGGATCCCCATTGGGCAGGGTGAATCCCTCATTGAAGACAAAGCTAGAACTTTGCTGGTTGGAGATGTTGACGTTGTAGGAGGTGGGGATCTCCAGCGTGGCAATCCGCGGGTCGGTGAAGTTTAAGTCGAAGAGGGTTTCGTTGGTGCCCACCTGCACGTTGAAGCTGGCACTTTGGTTGTTGCCGCCCAAGTTTTGTTCGGAGACGTTGAGGCCGGCGAAGACCCCTGTGGCGGAGCTAACGCCGATGGTGCCGCCCAAGGTACCGGTGCGACGTTCTTCCACGTTCACCACCACCACCACCTTGTCGGGATCCTGGCCGGGGTTGAGCCCCACATTCACATCTTGAAACAGGTTGAGATTAAAAACCGCCTGCAGGTCTTCCTGGATTTGGTTGCGGTTAAACACATCCCCCGGCTTGGACTTCAACTCGCGGGTGATGATGAAGTCACGGGTTTTGGTGTTGCCCTGAACGCGAATATCCTCGATCACCCCTTCGGCGATTTCCAGGGTGATGGTGCCGTCTTCAGAGGAGCGCACATCCGTCACTTTGGCCAGCACGTAACCCTTATCGGCGTACCACTGTTCAATCTCGGCCACCGCCGATTGCAGCTCGCCGAAGTTGAGCACCCGCCCTTCCTGGTCGGCAAAGGCGGCCCGCAGCACTTCCGAATCCAGAACTTTCGCCCCTTCCGTGCGCACGGCTTTCAGGATTGGGTTGGGCTTGACCTCAAAGGTGACCCGCACCCCCAAAGGCGTATCGGAAGGCACTGCCCGCACATCGGCAAACAATCCGGTGGCAAACACGGCATTGATGTCTTCCCGCAACTGGGATCGGGTGGAAACCTCGCCGGCGCGGGTGCGGATGACGCTGTAAACCCGGTTGATCAGCTCCGGATCTTCAGTGCCCTCAACCACTACCTCCGCTACCAACACTTCTGGCTCGCCGGCAGTGGGGGGTGGGGTGGGGGAGGGCTGGGCGGGGGTGTCGCCACCGGTGCGCAGGTCGAGGGTGCCGGGCTGAGGAACCGATTGCGCCCAAGCCGGGGATCCCATCAGCAGATCGCTACGCAACGCTCCAGCGAGGGCAAAAGCGGTGCTGAGCACCATCCGGCAGGTGAGAGCTGAAGCCAGCCAAGGGCGAAGTTGCTTGGAACGATTCATGGGGATCCCTCGCACACCAAAAAGCAAGATTGCAAAGCCGGGCCAAGCTTGCGTTAAAACCCTCTGCCGCCCAGCAGCGGACAATTGCCCTGGATTATATCAATCCCCATCCACCCAGATCCGAGCGTGGCCGCGAACCGGATTGCGGACTTGGGCAGTCTGGAGTGCAAAAAGCAGCCTCCCCCGCTCAAGGCAGGCGCAGGGATCCCCTACAGCGCTGGCCGCAAGACCTCGGCTCGACTTCCTCGGCAGCTAGGTTGACTTGGGAGTTGAGGATGACGACGGTGATGGGAGCAGGAGTGGGAGGCAAAGAGCGGCTGCTCCTCCAGCCCCAACTGTCGGCGTACTGTTGTGGGGGAACGTTGGGCAGGATCAGGACGGTGTTTTGCAGGACGTTGCTTTGCAGGGTGGTGGCGTTGCCGTTCAGGATCGCCATCTGCTGGGTGTGGGAAGTCTGAGCCAGGACGGCTGGAGCAAACCCGAAGCCGAGCAGAGCTGCCACTCCGGGGAGGAGGAGTTGGGTGGACAACATCGAGGATTCTCCACAAGACGCCAGGATGCCGACACTTTAGCCTGCTTTGCCCTCCGCTGAGTTGCCGCAAAAAAGCAAAAAAAGCTACGTGATGGGGAGGGATCCCTGCTGGGGACGTACAGCCGCGCGGCCCAGGCCCACAAAAAAGCCTGCAGAGGGTACTCTGTGCAGGCCCGTCTTGCTCGTCTGGATTGTCTTGATGGAGCTGATACATTCACGCTGAACTCTCCTGAACATGGTTCAGGAAAGAAGCGATCGCATCCTGCCTATCTCTGAGCAGGAAGGCGGTATCCCGCAAAGCCCTGA
>NZ_JANSIA010000004.1:0-62329 GCF_047461835.1 Synechococcus sp. R60.1
GGTTGGAAACAAACAGAATGCTATCGCTGCATAGTTGAACAGTGATGTTCAGCAGTGTTCAGCGTAAATGTATCAGCGCCGGACATCCCTATTCTCCTTCAGACGGGAGGGATCCCTCCCCTGAGGGACAGGGATCCAGTGGCGACGGCGGGACAGAGTCCTCCGCTGCTGCAGCAGAAGGGGAATCGGCGCCCGGTCGTGTCAGCAGTGGGGAACTGTCTGCGATCCCGGCTGCCCCGCCAGGGTTTAAGTCGGGGTTTGTGGGGCTGATCGGGCGGCCCAATGTGGGCAAGTCCACCCTACTCAACGCCCTGGTGGGACAAAAGATTGCCATCACCTCTCCCGTGGCCCAGACCACCCGCAACCGCCTGCAGGGGATCCTCTCCCTACCCCAAGCCCAGATCATCTGGGTGGATACCCCTGGCATCCACAAACCCCACCACCGCCTGGGGGAAATCTTGGTACACAACGCCCAGGCAGCCATTGCCGCTGTGGACGTGATCCTCTTCGTGGTGGATGGATCGGTGCCGGCAGGACGCGGGGATGCTTTTATTGCCGAGCGGATCCCTGCTGCTTCCCCCTGCCTGATCGTCTGCAACAAAGCGGATCTGCTGCCTCGGGATGCTGCCGTGCGCCAAGCTCACCAGGAGAGCTACCAAGCCCTGCGCCCCGGCGCTCCTGTCGTTTGGGTGTCTGCCTTGGATCCCAGCAGTTTGACACCCCTGATCCAAGCCACCATCGATCTGCTGCCCACCGGCCCCTACTACTACCCGCCGGATCTGGTGACGGATCAGCCGGAGCGGTTCATCATGGCGGAGCTGATCCGAGAACAGGTGCTGCTGCAGACCCGCGAGGAAGTGCCCCATTCCGTGGCCGTGACCATCGACCAGGTGGAAGAAACCCCCAACGTCACCCGCATCTTGGCCACCCTCTATGTAGAGCGGGACTCGCAAAAGGGGATCCTCATCGGCAAAGGGGGGGAAAGGCTCAAGCGGATCGGCCAGGCAGCCCGCCTGCAGATTCAAAAGCTGATCCTGGGCAAGGTGTACCTGGAGCTGTTTGTCAAGGTGCGGCCCCACTGGCGGCGCTCTGAGCACCTTCTGCGCGACTTGGGCTACAGCGCTACGTCCCCCTAGCGGGAATAAGCCATTTGCGTCAGCAGGACGGAGTTCTTATGCCCCCCTCTCCCCTTGTGGGTAGGAGACTGGGGTATTCGCGCAAGCAGCACGGCGTGCCTGGGGGAAATGCTGCAAAAATGCCCTAGACCTGCTTAGAACAGATACTGACTGGGATCCCTGCGTTAGCTTGGATAGCAAAGCCTCTGGAGTCCCACAGCAGTTTTTCTTATCGCTGCTTTGCCCCATGACCGCTTTCTATCCCGCTACTGTTCAACCGGGCGCCCGCACCCTGCCTGGCCACTACTATGTTTCTTCCAGCCGTTTTGAGGCGGAGATCGAGCGGATTTTTTATCGGCAGTGGTTCTGCGTGGGGCGCAGTGCCGATCTGGCCCAACCCGGAGACTTTTTGCAGGTGCAGGTGCTTAGAGAAAGCCTGATCCTGGTACGGGATCCCAAGGGGCAAGCCCATGCCTTCTTCAACCACTGTCGCCATCGAGGAACCCGACTCTGCAGTGAGCCCCAAGGCCATTTTGCCGATGGGATCCCTTGCCCCTACCACGCCTGGCGCTATGGGCTGGATGGACAATTGTTGGCGGCTCCCCAGATGCACGAGGTGGAAGACTTTCGCCGTGAAGACTATCCCCTCCACTCAGCCGCTTTGGTGGAATGGGAAGGCTTTGTCTGGGTCAATCTCAGCCGCCATCCTCAGCCCTTCGACGAGGTTTTTGCCCCATTGCAAGGCCGCTTCCGAGAGTGGAACCTGTCTGCTTTGCGGCGAGGTCATCGTATTGAATACAACGTTCAGGCCAACTGGAAATTGCTGTTTGAAAACTACTCTGAGTGCTACCACTGCCCCCTCATTCACCCGGAATTGGCCCGTCTTTCGCCGGCTCGCAGCGGTCGCAACGACCTGATGGAAGGCCCCTTTTTGGGCGGCTACATGTTGCTCAACCCAGATGTTACCAGCCTAAACATGAGTGGCCAACGCAGCTTGCCCCTGATCTCCACCGTGCGCGGAGAAAACCAACGGCGAGCCTACTACTACACCCTTATGCCCAATCTATTCTTGAGCCTGCAGCCGGACTATGTCATGACCCACACCCTGTGGCCGCAGGGATCCGACCGGACGCGGGTTGTCTGCGATTGGCTGTTTGAGCCGGAGACCTTGGCGCTGGATGGTTTTGATCCCAGCGAGGTGGTGGAATTGTGGGATCGCACCAATCGACAGGATTGGCACCTGTGCGAGCTCACCCAGCAAGGGGTGGGATCCCGTGCCTATGAAGCAGGGCCTCTTTCCCATGCAGAAGGGTTGCTGCAAGCCTTTGGGCGGGAATACCGCCGGCAGATGCAGGAGTTGGAAGAACAAAGCTGCTAAAAAAGTGTTAGGGACAGAGGGTTTTTGTTGATTGGGTTGCCGTTGGCGTTGTTAGGACGAAGTTCTTTGTAAGGTGCTTTGGGCTGAGGTTAACCACAATGTTGCGACTGTACGGGATCCCAACCTCCGGAAATTGCTACAAAGTGGAATTGCTCCTCAAGCAATTGGGGATCCCCTATGAGACGGTTGAAGTCAACTCCAGGGCCGGAGAAAACCGCCGCCCCGAGTACCTGGCCAAAAACCCCCTGGGCCAGATCCCGGCTTTGGAACTGGAAGATGGAACGGTCTTGGCCGAGTCCGCCGCGATCTTGGTCTACCTGGCAGAAGACACCCCCCTCTACGGCCAAAACAAGTTGGAACGGGCCGAGATTTTGAAGTGGTTGCTTTTTGAACAAACCCGCATTGCCCGCTACATCGCCACCACTCGCTTCTGGGTGCGGGCCGGCCAAGCAGAGGCCCATGCTGACATGATCGCCCAGAACTTGAAATCTGGAACAGAGGCCTTGGAGATCATGGAAGGCCACCTGCAGGGGAAAGCATTTTTTGTGGGCAACCGCTACACCATCGCCGATCTCGCCCTTTTCACCTACACCCATGTGGCGGAGCAGGGCGGGTTTGACCTCAAGCCCTTTCCTCAGATCCGAGCCTGGTGTCAGCGGGTGAAAGCCACCGACCGGTTCTTCCCCCTACCCGGAGCATGAAACATTTTCTCCTAATTGCTGGCTCCCTCCATGCCCTCTAGCAACTGGCCCAGATACCAAATCTCGACCTCGCTGGCCACATCTCCCTCAGCCAAGAAGGGCGTGCCATCTTGAAAGTTGAGCGGCCCCTTGAAGAGCTGAATGCTGCCATTCCCCAAGCCGGCGATGAACTCCTCCAACTTAGCCCTATCTTCTGGCTCCAGGGCTTCTCCCATGATGAACCCTGCCGAAGACGTGTCCGGGTTGTTGATATCCGACCAGTCGATGGGCGGACGTAGGAATTGGCTCTCGAAGGTGCCCGCGCGAGCTGCCTCGATCAATTGCTTGTATCCTGGCCCCCAGTTGTAGTAGGAAACCCCCAGGCAAATTTCGGGCGCAAAGTTACAACCGCTGGCCAGGCCGTAGTGGGTGTAGCGCACTCGCTTTCCGGCCTCAGCAGCCCGCTTGCCTTGCACCGCCGCCTCCGGCGTATCCAACCCCGACATCACCACATCAAAGCCGCTGTTGTAAAAGTCATCGGCAACCTTGCTTGGATCCAGAGTAACCCCTGGAATGTTGAACCAAAAGCCAATCCAGGTCACTCGGAATTGCAACTCCTCGGGACGATCCCGGTAAGTATCCCAGCAGTATTTGGCTCCCAAGTAGGCGGCAGCAGCGTAACGGCGGGTTTCGTCGTTGATCAGAGGCCCCAACAGGCCAATTTTGCCGGTTTCGGATCCCAGAGCCGCGGCACATCCGGCCACCATGCGCATCGCTTCCATCTGGGGCATGATGTTGGCCAAGTTGGGCAGATCGATGTAATTTTTCCCTTCCTTCCAGGCCATGTCCCCAGAAGCATGGATAACTGCGATCTCAGGATGCTTGCGGGCCGTTTCAATCGCATCGTCTTTGTGGTCATCGGAAGTAAAGATGATAACCTTGGCACCTCGGGCGATCATGTCATCCGCCACCTGGGAGGCGCGCACATTGGGCCGATCCGCCGGGTTCACCTTATCCAGGTAATCAAACTCGACACCGGGCAACTTGGCCTTGACGTATTCGCTGCCCTCCACATGCGCCTGGCTCCAGCCGCCATCCTGCATCGGCCCCACCAGCACCATGCCCACTTTGAAGGTCTCCTGCGCCGTTGTGGGGGTGGATCCCAGTAAAGCGGCGACTGCCAGGCCAATAGCCCAGCCTCTCGAGGGAGAAAAAGCGCGGGTAAGATTCCAGTTCACAGGCAGCTCCAACAGAACAGGGATCCAAAGCCGGAAGACTACATCCATCATCGGGATCCCGCTGCAGATCGCTGTATCTGAGAATACAAAAAGGCGCTTGGCAAACGACGTGGAAGCCAGCAGGGGCTCAGGGAGAAATTTATCGTTCCTTCAGTTCCCGCTGAATCTCCCGCTGGGTTTGCCGCTCTTTGATGGCTTGTCGCTTGTCGTGGAGCTTTTTGCCGCGGGCCACGCCCAGATGGGCTTTGATCCAGCCGCGGTTGAGCACCAGCTTGAGGGGAACCACGGTCAGGCCCTTTTGTTCCACCAAGCCCCGTAGGCGGTCGATCTCGCGGCGGTGCAGCAGCAACTTGCGGCGGCGGGTAGGGTCGTGGTTAAACACTTTGCTGGCGGTGTCATGGGGGGAGATGTGCAGATTGTGCAGCCATGCTTCCCCATCCCGAAAGAGGGCAAAAGCGTCTTGCAGGTTGGCTTTGCCCGCTCGTATCGATTTCACCTCTGTGCCGGTCAGTTGGATCCCGGCCTCATAGGTCTCCAAGATGTCGTACTCGAAGCGGGCGCGACGGTTGTCAACCAGGGTTTTGACGTTGGGATCCACAGCCATAGGCTTTCAGTAGACCAGAGGGCCTAACGAGAGGTCAGGGATCCCTCCAATTTTCGCACCGCCCGCCCAACCAAGCGCTCGGATTTGCCGCGCCAGAGAAAGCGAATGGGGGTACCGGTAAAGTCCAGGTTTTGCCGGAAGTGCTTTTCCAGGAAGCGGCGGTAGTTATCCTTAAACAAATCGGGATCGTTGACAAACAGAACAAAGGTGGGGGGCCGATCCGCCACCTGGGTGCCGTAGTAAATTCTGCCCTGCTTGCCCTGGCGGTTGGTGGGGGGCGATTGCCAGGCAAGAGCATCCTGGAGCACTTCGTTGACCACAGCGGTGGGAACCCGTTTGCGGTGGGCGGCCACCACGGTATTCACCTGCTCAAAGATTTTGTGGGTGCGTTGCCCGGTGAGGGCGCTGACAAACAGGAGCGGCGCCCATTCAATAAAGTAAAGCCTGTCGCGAATCTCGCGGGTGAACTCGTTGATGGTGTGGGTATCTTTGTTTTCTACTGCATCCCACTTGTTGACGACGACAACGCAGGCGCGGCCCTCTTCTTCGATGCGCCCGGCCAGCCTCTGATCCTGTTCGGTAACCCCCTCCAAAGCATCGATCACCAGCAGCACTGCATCCGAGCGCTGGATGGCCTTGAAGGCCCGGTTGATGCTGAAGAACTCAATGCCGTACTGCACGCGGTTTTTTTTGCGGATGCCGGCGGTATCGATGAGGCGATAGGGCTGCCCTTCCCAGGTGACCACGGTGTCGATGGCATCGCGGGTGGTGCCGGAAATGGGGCTGACGATGGCCCGCTCGGATCCTACCAGGCGGTTGAGCAGGCTGGATTTGCCGACGTTGGGCCGTCCCACAATCGAGACGGCGATGGGATCCGGCTCACCCACCGTTTCTTCGGTCACTTCGGGCAAGTGAGCCAGCACCGCCTCCAACAGCTCGGCTACCCCATTGCCATGGATGCCGGAACAGGGGATCGGATCCCCCAGCCCCAGCTCCCAAAAGGCTGCTGCCTGAGCCAGGCCCATCTGCCCCGACTCGCACTTGTTTACGGCCACCACCACCGGCAGGGGTTGTTTGCGCAGCCAATCGGCCACTTCTACATCGGCGGGTGTCAGTCCCTCTCGGCCATCCACCACGAAGATCACGGCCTGCGCCTCGGCCATGGCTGCCATCGCTTGCTGGCGAATGTGGGGCAGAAATTCGCTGTCGTCGCCAAAAACCAGGCCGCCGGTGTCCACCACCCGCAAGCGGCGCCCGTTCCACTCCACCTCCTGGTACAGGCGATCCCGGGTCACGCCGGGCTCATCGTGCACAATGGCCGAACGCACCCCCGCCATGCGGTTGACGAGGGTGGATTTGCCCACGTTGGGGCGGCCCACAATGGCCACAAGAGGTAGGGGCACTGTTGGCTCGTCGATAACTTGGGATATCTATCCTAGCTGTTCGGGATCCCGGATGCCCAAAGCCGCCAATCTCGATCATTGCTTTGGATGCAGGTCTGGCGGTAAGTTAGGTACCTATCCTCCCATCAGGCACCGGCTGTGCCCCTTCCCCATTCTTGCCATGAACCGCGCTCTCGTTCCCGCCCAGCGGCTGAACAAGCTGCCCGCCTATGTCTTCGCCCGCTTGGATGAGCTGAAGGCCCGCGCCCGCCAGCAGGGGTTGGATTTGATCGATCTGGGCATGGGCAACCCCGATGGTCCCACCCCACAGCCGGTGGTGGAGGCGGCGCAGGCGGCCATTGCGGATCCCGCCCACCACGGCTACCCGCCCTTTGAGGGCACGGCCAGCTTCCGCCAGGCGATCACGGATTGGTACTGGCGCCGCTACGGGGTGGAGCTGGATCCCAATGGAGAGGCGCTGCCTTTGCTGGGATCCAAAGAGGGGCTGACCCACCTGGCTCTGGCCTATGTGGATCCCGGAGATCTGGTGTTGGTGCCCAGCCCTGCCTATCCAGCCCATTTTCGCGGCCCCATGATTGCCGGCGGGCAGATCTACCCGATGATGCTGCGCCCGCAGAAGGGGTGGTTGATCGATCTGCAAGAAATACCGCCGGAAGTGGCCCAGCAAGCGCGGGTGCTCTACTTTAACTACCCCAATAACCCGACGGCGGCAGTTGCGCCCCGCTCTTTTTTTGAGGAGGTGGTGGAGTTTGCCCGCCGCTACGATCTCATCCTGGTGCACGACCTGTGCTATGCCGAGCTGGCTTTTGACGGCTACCGGCCCACCAGCCTGCTGCAGATCCCAGGTGCCAAGGACTTGGCAGTGGAGTTCCACACCCTCTCCAAAACCTACAACATGGCCGGCTGGCGGGTGGGATTTGTGGTGGGCAATCGCCAGATCATCCAGAGCTTGCGCACCCTAAAAACCAATCTCGACTACGGCATTTTTGCCGCCATCCAAAAGGCCGCCGAAACTGCCCTGCGCCTGCCGGATAGCTACCTGGAGCAGGTACAAGAGCGCTACCGCCGCCGGCGCGACTATCTGATCGGCCGCCTAGCGGAGTTGGGCTGGCGGATCGAGCCGCCACGGGCGACGATGTATCTCTGGATCCCTACCCCCCGCGCTGCCGACGGCACCCCTGAGGGATCGACGGAGTTTGCCCTGCGGGTGCTGGAATCTACAGGCGTGGTCGTAACCCCCGGCAGCGCTTTTGGAGAGGGAGGAGAGGGCTACGTGCGGATTAGCCTAATTGCCGATTGCGAGCGCATAGGTCAGGCTATCGATCGCTGGGCGGAAGCTGGGATCCGCTACTGCTGAGCCTCAGTCTTGCGGGAGTTGGTACTGCTCCACAATCCGCCGGGCAAAGGGGGGCACGTGCTGCTCCAACTTCTGGGGATAGTGGCGGCGCACGTAGAGGTAGTTGCGGGTGAAGTGGGAATCGATGGAAAAACGGGCATATTCCAAACCGCGTGGCCCAAAGCGCTGGATTGCCGCCCCCAAGAGGCGAGCCAGCCACATTGGCAAACTCAGGGCTTGGTCGTAGGCAGGGATCCCCTGTTGCACTGCCGCCCGCCGGGATCCCTGGGAGATCACCGGTTGGGTTTCCAGCTCTTCCCAAACCAAGTCCAGCAGCTCTTGCCCCCGCTGGTTGCGCACCAGCAGCCACTGCCAGCCCAAGGGGGATCCCATGTAGCCCACCACCAGATCCGCCAGAGCATTCACATAATCAAAACAACTGAGGCAGGAGGGGGCAAACACGTCCTTGAGTTCTTTGGTCTTGAGGCCGAAGAAGGGCACCTTTTCCACCGAGCCATCTTCGTGTTTGAAGTGGATGTGGAAGTCTTGCATAAACTCGTAGTGCACCACCGTCTGTGGGGAGCGGCTGGTGGTTTCTAGAAACTTTTTCAGCCCGGCACGGCTGACATTGTCCACACAGGGCGTGCCCAACACGTACAGCTTCTCCAGGCCCAGTTTTTTTTCCACCGCCCGCAAAGCCTGAATTTGGCAGCCCACCCCGATCACCAATAGGCGCTTGAGGCCGCTTTGCTCCACCTGCTCCAACACAGACAAGTTGGGAGAAAGAGTTGGCTTGTTAACTCGCGCCGCCCAGACCGCTTCGGGGGTACGGGCCAGGATGGGCCGTGGCTGAAAGCGATCCCGCTCATCCGCCTGCACGCACACCACCCCTTCCACCAAGCCAGTGGTGAGGGCCTTCATGCCAATGCTGCTGACAATGCCCGTCCACTGGGCCCCCGGGATCGGATCCCGCTTGCGGGCTGTGTACATCGCCTCGTAGACACCGAAGTAATCGGTATCAGTGACGGCAAGGGATCCTGAGCGCAGCGATTCCCGGGATCGCCCGTGGGTCTGTTCTTCCAACTGGGTCAGTTGCTGGTTCAAGAACGCACAGGCTTCTCTGACCTGGGCCACGTAGCGGGTATCGCAAAGGCCACACTGGCTGCACAGCTCTTTGGCCGGATAGTGGCCGGAACGGATGGGCCGGGCTGGACGTGGTGAACGGGATCCCATGATTTCTAGTGTTTGCGTAAGCGGAATGGAGTCCAATGGATCTTTTGAGCTTTGCTATTTAAGCTTTACTTTGAGATCTAAAGACACAGGCACCTCAGGCGTTCGCAGCAACGGCAACCAAGGTGCTCTCTTCAGTTTGCGGCCAAAACGGCAGATAGCGGCAAAGAACTTCGAGGGATCCCTGCTAAAGGAGCGCAAAATTTCAGAGCCTCTATAGATTGCTGTAGCGTTCTTCGGCCCAGGGTTCACCGCCCATGTAGTAGCCGTTGCTCCCCCAAAAGCCCAGCTGATCTTAGGGGGGAAACTCCAGGCATATGGGTGAGGGATCAAAGTGCGCACCGGCCCTACCGGGAGCGGTTGTCCTTCCAGGGTATGAACCAGGTAGTTTTCGGGGCGGGTGAACTCCTCCAGAGTCAGGTTGGTGGTGTAGCCGCCATAACAGTGTTGCATCACCGCCTTGGCCTCAGGAGCAATGGATACCAACTGCAACCCATCCGGGATCCACACCCCTGTCCAGTTGACATCCTCCATCTCCTTTCGGTACAACGCAAAGACTGGAGACACGGCACAGCTTGCCCACTGCTGTCGCCCCCATCTAGCCCCACCACTTGGCCGGTGTACTCCGTCATCCAAGGCTTGGTACTGCGCTGGAGTGGCCTTGAGGAGTTTGGCATCTCCGACCAGCGTGGGTGTATCTTAATTGCAGGTCTAACAGGGCAAAAGTCGTCCTGGAAGGGCGGGGCTTTGGACCTAGCTTTTTGGTAAAGGTATGGGCTCTAGGGTGGAATCTTGTCCGTGACGGGCCTGTAGGATCGGGGCAACTGGGAACGAGGACTGGCGCTGCTTCAGGATCGGGGAGAATGGATCCCTGTTGGAGCCTGTGAATGGCTGCCGGGGATAGGGGAGAAGAGCCCGGAAGGAACTCCGTCCCGCTAACCCAAGCGGGTGAGGTTGATAAGGCCGACTCGTGGAACTGAGTTGAGCAATTTTGGGGTGCAGAGCGTGTTGTCGATGAACCTATGGAGTGCAGGGCTGTTGGGCCTTACCTTCAGCTCACCGGGAGAATTTGTCTTCCGCTTTCCCCCCGGCACCCCGCTGGTGGGAGGGCTGGGCCTACGCTGGTATGGCCTATTGATGGCAGTGGCCGTGTTGGTCGGCTTGATCTTGACCAAAGCGTTGGCAGAATCTCGTCATCTAGAGAAAGAGCCTGGCAAAGCCAGTGAACGAGTGGAGCTACTGGCCCTGTGGTTGGTAATATCTGGGTTTCTGGGCGCCCGCCTCTACTACGTCCTCACCCACTGGTCAGAGTTCCAAGACAACCCCCTCTCGGCCTTTGCCATTTGGCAGGGGGGTCTCATCATCCACGGTGGGGTGTTGGCCGGCGCGCTTGCCCTTTACCTCTATTGCCGCACCACCGGGATCAACGGCTGGAAGTACGCCGATGTGCTCACGCCGGGGTTGATTTTGGGCCAAGCCATCGGGCGCTGGGGCAACTTTTTCAACTCTGAGGCCTACGGTGCCCCTATTCCTCCCGACAGCCCTTGGCCGCTGCGGGTGTACATTCCTCCCCAAGCCCGCGAGCCGGAATACAGCCAATTTGAGTTTTTTCACCCCATCTTTTTTTACGAAAGCGTCCTCAACCTGCTTCTATTTGCCCTCTTGATGGGAATGTTCTGGCGCTTTCCCAAACTCAAAGATGGCACTTGGGTTTGGACCTATGTTGTCGGCTATAGCCTGATCCGCATCCCCTACGAAATCTTGCGCGTGTCGGCGGTGGCCTATCTGCCGGGAACTTCCATCAAAGCCGCCTATGTAGCCAGTGGCTTGGGCTTGGTGATCGGGATCGGCATGTTGATCTACATGTACCGGCTGCGCTTCGACCCCGATTTGGAACAACTGGCAGCGTGGTTATCGGAGCAAGCGGGATTAGCGCCAGAAGCAGCCCAAAACCTTCTGGAACGGGCTTGGGCTATTCAACAGAGACATCGCCGCGCCGACCTGTTGGATCGTGTCACCCTAGCCATGCCCCACTTTCCCAGCGCCCTTGCCCCTCACCTGTCTCTTGGCCAACGGGAGCTGCTCATGCGGCAACTGTTTTGTCGCCTGGAAGGCAGGGATCCCTCTGAGGAAGGGCTGGCCCAAGCCAGTTAGTGCCGTGGCCATCAGGCTGAATCAGGGTCATTCCCTCACCCCCAAGGAGAAAGCAGGGCCAGGGAGCAAAACCTTTAGGCCAGCAGACCTCGGGCCAGCAAACCCGCCCCCCCTCCCATCAACACCAACAGCCAAGTGGGCTGGCGAAAGCGCATCAAGGCAATGAAGGCCGCTACCCCGATCCCCAAAGCCACCAGCGAAGCGGGAGTTGTTTGTTGTAGCAGCGCATTTTGGGCCAAGGGCACTGTAGCCGCAGCAACAGCCCCCAGGGCCGTTGGGGTAATTGCCTGCAGGGATCCCTTCACCCAAGCATTGTGCCGTATGCGCAACAGAACCGGAGCTGCCAGCAAAATAAAGGCAAAAGAAGGGGCAAAGATGGCCACTGTTGCCGTCAGGGCCCCCAGCACCCCTGCCACCTTGTAGCCGATAAAGGCTGCCGTCAGCACCACCGGGCCAGGAGTAAATTGCCCAATGGCCACCCCATCCAAGAACTCTGTCGGCGTCAACCAGCCCAACTGATCCACCACCTCGTCGGCGATGAAGGGGATGATCACCAGCCCTCCCCCGAAGATGGTGCCGCCTACTTTCAGGAAAAACAAGGTCAAAGGCCAGAAATAGGCACCAATCCGCTCCAGACCCCAAAAGCTGCTCAGGATAAGGGTTTCCGGTGGAACCGTGGCCACTACCGTCTGGGCCAACGTCAATACTGGCCAAGGGAGTAAAATCGGGATCCCCGATAGTGGGCCTTTTTTGGGCCCATACAGCAGCAGCCCCACCAGAGCCGCCAGCCCGAACAGCAACAGGATATTCACCCCCCCAATCAGCAGCAGGGCAAAGGCCGCCACCGCGATCAGCCCCCGGCTCCAATCCTTCACAGCTTTACGGCCCAGTTTCCAGCAAAAGGCCAGGATAATGGCGATCACCACCGGGGCCACCCCAAAAAACATCCCCTCTAGCTGCGGCACCCCCTGAAAGCGAAAGTAAAGCCAAGAAAAAATCACCTCGATCACAAAAGCAGGGGCAATGAAGCAAATCCCCGCCAGCACCGCCCCCAACCAGCCTGCCCGCACATAGCCGACATAGATCCCCATCTGGGTAGAAGCTGGCCCTGGCAACATTTCACATAGGCCCACCCCTTCGGTAAATTGTTCCTGGCTCATCCAGCCCCGCCGGATCACCGCCTCATCGTGTTGCATGGCGATGTGGGCTTGGGGGCCGCCGAAACCCAGGGATCCCAGCCGCAGGAATACCACGGCAATCTCTTTCAGGCGCGTTGAAAGGGAGGGCAAGTTGTCGGGGGCGTTTTCCGGCCTGGGGAACTGACCGGGAGCAGACTCAGAAGACATGGGCAAAGCCCGGCAAGACAACCCCGCCTATCCTGCCATCTGTCCGGGATCCCTTCAAGAGGACAACACTCACCCGTTTATCCTTTCACCCAAACTGCCCCCTCAGGTCTTCAGGCTTCGCAACCACTCTTCCAGAGCGCGGATCGGCGCGGGATCCCGGTAGACGCGATCTTGACGTGCTTTCACCTGCTGGCCCATTTGCTCTCGCCACTCTGGATCCAAGCCCAACTGACTGGCAATCTGGACGTATTCATCGAGGGTGTGGGCGATGGTATCCAGGATCCCCATCTGCTGCAGGATGGCGTAGGTGTGGCGGCCCCGCAGCAGGGATCCGGGCAAGGTGACGATGGGCAGGCCGTGGGGCAGGGCTTCCAGGGTGGTGTTGCCCCCTGACCAGCCGAGGCTATCCAGGTAAATATCCCCCAGGGCGTTGTAGGCGGCATATTCTGCAGGCGAGAGTTCCGGTAGGAGCACCACATACTCTTCGGCAGCTAGGTCATAGGCCTGAAAGGCTCGTCGCAGCCGCTGCCAAAAGCGCTCGCGGATCCCTTGGGAGAGACGGCCCCGCAAAAATAGAAATTGACACTTCCCCACTTCCCGGGCGATGCGGGGGAACACCTCGTCGTACTGAGGTAAGTACTTGAATAGGGATTGGGCGCAGAGGTAAAGCACCCTGTCGGGATCCACCCCCCAAGCTTGCCAGTCCACAGGGGCGGGGTCAACTTCTAGGGGAATATAGTAGGTGCCGATGCCAGGCAGGGGCAGGAGCTGCTCGGTGTAATGGCCGGCCCCGTCCGGCGGCTCCATCAGCTCGCTGCTGAGGAAAACGTCTATTGTCGGCAGGCCAGAAGTTTGCGGGTGGCCCCAGGCCGTCGCCTGTACCGGCGCCAAGCGGAGGGCGGCCAGTTGGGCACAGACCGGGTCAATGCCCACTTCCGGGTAGAGGAGCACATCCAGCTGTGCCTCTCGAATAGCCGCTTGCCATTCTTCTATGCTGCGGGATCCGGCCACAAAGTGCTCAAAACGAGGGGGCAGGGAGCACGTGACCTCATCTTGGATGACCGAGGTGTGGAAGCCGTAGAGGGCCACTTGAGCACGATTCAGGGCTTCTACCCAGCCGCGAGTCAGGATCTTCCAAACGGAGTGATCCCGAAACAGGCCGGAGACAATGCCCACCCGCACTCGGCCAGGATGTCGCTGCCAGAGGACGGAGGGCTGGGGATAGCGGGCCGCCATCACGTCCCTCACCAAGGATCCGTAGAGCTGCTGCAGATCGCGGTCGTTCTGGCCTTGGTAGGGCAAAAAGAAGGGTTGGACGGAGCCGATCCCGGCAGCTGCTCGCTCCAGGGTTTCGGGATCCCGCGGCAGGTGTTCCCAGCGGCCCTTCACCTGTTGTAGGGCTTGGCGGTAGCGCTCCCGAGCCACGGAAACTTGGTCTGCCGAGGCGTACAGCAAGGGCAACTGGCTAACACACCAGCCCAGGGCCGCGGCCAAGTCGGCGGGATCCGCTTGCCAGAGTTGGTAGAACAGCTCCGCCGCTTCCTCCTCCCGGCCACAATCCCGCAGCAGGATGGCCAGGGTGTAGGCGGCATCGGCAAAGTCCGGCTGCAGCTCCAGGGCCTGTCCCAAGGGGACAAGGGCCGCCTCCAAATCCCCCTGCTGCCGCAGCACCAGCCCCAACTGGTAGAAGACTTCTGGATCCGGCCCCCCCTGCTCTAGGGCCAGTTGCAGGTGAGTTTTCGCCTCCGCCAGCCGCCCCGCCTGCTTGAGAACAATTCCCAAATTAAAGTGGGCGTCGGGAAACCAGGGCTGGTGGGCAAGGGCCTGCCGGATCAGGGCAATCGCGTCGTCCAGGGATCCCTGTTGCTGCCGACAGACCCCCAAGAGGTGCAGTGCCTCGGGGTGGGTGGGCTGGGCTTGCAGCACCTGCTGGTAAAGTGAGACAGCCTGTGGCCATTGCCCTGCCTGGTGATGGCGAACGGCTTGGGCCAACAGACGCTGCAGGTGCTCTCCTCTGTCCTTTCCAGCTCTGCCTAGGCCAAAGCCTTTCCCCGGTCCAGACACAGTGAGCTCCTCTCGCCGGCGGATCCTGGGCCTCTACCCCATCAGCCGTTGGGGAAATTGAGAAAGCCCGCCAAGGCCGGAGCAATCGGCAACAGGGTCATGACCATCAAAAAGAGGGCCAGCAATGCCAAAGCATCCCGCTGACCGTCGGTTTCAGTAATCTCATCCTGCGGTGGACGCTCTGGCTCGCGGGCGATGAACAGGATCAGCAGCGCCCAGTAGAGGGCCAAGACGTTGCTGATGGCCGCCACCGCCAAGGCAATCAGGGTGATGAAGGTGGCGCGGGCCGCCGTCTTCCGCCCGTACACCGCCTGCACAATGCGACCCCCGTCCAGCTGCCCTGCCGGCAGCAGGCTCAAGGCGGTGATTGCCAGGCCAATCCAGCCCACGGCAACAAAAGGATGAATGGGAACCAGCTCCGCCTGCAACTGGGATCCCAGCACCAGCCGGGCCAGAGTGCCCACTAGGATGGAGCTGCGGAAGATCTCCGTGGGCACATACAGACCCTCGGAGCCGGAGAGCTTCAGGCCAGCCAAGAGCACCAGCAGCGACAGGATCCCGCTCGCTGCCGGGCCGGCAAAGGCAATGTCGAAGAGGGCCTTGCGGCTGGGCACCGGCGATTGGATGCGGTTTAGGGATCCCAGCGTGCCAATCCCCAAGCTGGGGATAACAAAAGCAGGGCTGAGGCGCACGCCGTACTTGCCCGCCATCCAGCGGTGTCCGGTCTCGTGCACCAGCAAGATGGCGAAGATCCCGGCTGCCACCGGCAGGGCTTCCACCCAGCGCCCCGGCGCATCCAACAGCCGGAAGCCCAAGAGATTGGCCCCCACCTCCAACGTGGCGACGAAGCTGAAGACCAGCAACGCCCCCGCCAGGATCTGCGCCCCCACGGAAGCGCGGTAATTGACGATGGGATCCGGCAAGACCACCACCGCCGGCTTTTCCGCCGGATCCTCCACCAAAAAGAGCTGGTAGCGACTGCCCACCTGCTCTTTGAGCTTCTCCACCAGCAGGGGTACCACCACCTCCGCCTCCTGGCGCAGGTTGCCCTTAAAAATCGCCCCTTCCCCATAGGGGACGGTCTCGGTGACGAAAAAGGTATCGAGGCCGAAAATAGACTGAATGGCCTGCAGATCCTCAGCCGAGATCCGCTGCAGAACCGCAGGCGCTTCCAAAGGCGCCTCCCCTGCCGAAGGGGCTTCCCCCTGCTCTTCCAGACGAGCCAACTGCTCGCGACGGGCCTGCAGCTCCTGCTGGGCCAACTGGCGGGTCTTGCGCCCCACAGCAATGTAGAGCCCCGTAAACACCAGCAACAGCAGCAGGAAACCGGCAAAGTTGAGGTAGATTCCCAGCAGCAACAGCCCTAGGAAGACCACCCAGGGCAGCAGCAGCAGGGATCCCTGTAACCACACCCAAACGGCTAAGGATCCCCGTCGACGGGCTCTCCAGAAGCCCCAACCCAAAAAGGCCAGCGTTCCCAGCAAAAAGAGCGGCGTAATCTCAGCGGCAATGTTCATGGCTGACCTATGAGGCTGTACGGGTACCAAGCTGAGGGCAAGACGGCTCAAGCAGAAACAGCCGTTCCTTCAAAACGGGGCTCCGGCTGCTCCCACAGGTAGAAGCCAGCTTTCCGAGGTTTCAGGAGGAACAGCCGCAAAAACTGATAGAAGTTATCCAAGTAGAGGGGCAGCTTGCGCAAACCCTTGAAGGGGCCGGATCCCCGGGCAATCTCCCTCAGCTTAGCGTTGTTGGCCACACACTTCTGCAGCCGCCGCATAAACTCAGGGTTTTCCACATCCAACACCACCGGAAACACCTTGGCCGCCTCGCGGTTGGTCTTGTAGATTACCTCCATGTCATAAGTATGGGGATCCAGCCCGATGAGGCGGTAGAAATCCGGGCGCTCTCCCACATCGTTGAGGTACATAGTGGCGAACACCGACAGCAAGAAGAAACGGCACCACAGCTTGGCCACCCATCCCTTGAGCAGCCGCGGCTGGCTTAGGAGCATGAGCGCAAAGAAATCGCCGTGGCGGTTCTCGTCCTGGCACCAGTTCTTGAAGAAGTTGAAGATGGGGTAAACGCGATCCTCGGGGTGGGCCTCCAGGTGGCGGTAGATGAGAATGTAGCGCCAGTAGCCAATCTTCTCCGAGAGATAGGTGGCATAGAAGATGAAACGCGGCGCGAAATAGGTGTAAGACTTGTGCTTAGTGAGAAAGCTCAGGTCGAAGGCCATGTTGAAGTCGCCCATGGCGCGGTTCAGAAAGCCGGCATGGCGGGCCTCATCGCGGCTCATCAGGGCAAAGCACTCGGCCAAAACGGGGTTAGTCTCTTTTAGCTTGCGCGACAGCTCCTTGTAGAGGAGAAAACCGGAGAACTCGGCTGTACAGGAGCGCTCCAAGAACTCCACAAACAACCGGCGCGCCTGCGGATCCAGGCGGCTTTCCCAGTCTTGGTTGAACTCCTCACCCCGGACGAAGTGATGGCGGTTGTAGTCGGCGCGAAACTCCTGCAGGATGGCCCGGAAATCGGCCTCTCGATCCCCTAAGCCCATTTTGCCGATGGCCTCGAAATCGGTGGTGTAGAAGCGCGGCGTCAGGATGGTCTCGGTGGGCACTCGCGCTTGAGTTTGAGCAGCTTGCAAACTGGGACTCATAGTTGATTTAAAGCGGATGAAAAGGCCAGGTATACTCTCGCAGTTTACCAGCCTCTCTGGCCGTCGTGGGGATAAGAAGTGTTACCGGCAGGCTCTGAGAGATCCTTAAGACTCCACTGCCAGCGGCTGGGATCGCAAGGGATCCGTCAGCTCGCTGCCCTCCTCCGAAGGCGGGATCACCTGCCAAAACAGAGGCAAATAGGATTCCCAATTTTGCAGAATGTGCTCCGCTTTGGGGGAATGGGTGCGGCGATAGTGCTCTTGGATCAGGCTCTTCAGTTGTGCCTCTGCTGCTGCTGTCTGCACCCGCTGAATGCGCACGATCTCCCCGTTGACCTTGGCGGGGAAGTTGCCCTCCTCATCCAGCACATAGGCCAGGCCGCCGGTCATCCCCGCTCCCAGGTTGCGGCCCACCCGCCCCAGCACCACCACCACCCCACCGGTCATGTACTCGCAGCAGTGGTCGCCGGATCCCTCGATCACCGCCTGCGCTCCCGAGTTGCGCACCGCAAAGCGTTCCCCCGCCTGGCCGTTGGCAAACAGGGATCCGCCCGTGGCCCCGTACAAACAGGTGTTGCCCAGGATTACATTTTCCGCCGGATCGCGGGGCGCCTCAGGGGGAGCCAGGATGACGATCTCGCCGCCACACATGCTCTTGCCCACGTAGTCATTCGCTTCTCCTGTCAGGGTCAGGCGCATCCCCGCCAGTGTAAAAGCGCCAAAGCTCTGGCCGGCGCTGCCGACAAAGCGCAGATCCAACTGCCCCCCCTGTTGGGCGAAGCCGGTATCTCCGTACAAGCGGGCCAAGGTTCCGGCAATGCGCCCGCCCACACAGCGGTCGGTGTTGGCGATAGGGATCTCCACCGTGGCCGTGCCGCAGGTTTCCACCGCCTTCTGCACCTCCGGCTGAGCCAGGATCTGCTCATCCAGCACCGGGCCGTTGGAATGCACCGGCTCATGCTCCAACCAGTCGGGCAGGGTGTTGGGATCAAAACCGGGGGGAGTTCGCAGCAGACACTCCAAGTTCAAGGATGGGGTTTTCTGCAGAACGGCATCGGCCCGCGGACAGAGCAGATCCACCCGTCCAATCACCTCCTTCAGAGAGCGGTAGCCCAGTTGCGCTAAGACTTGGCGCACCTCCTCCGCCACAAAGGTGAAGAAGGTCACCACGTGATCTGGCGTGCCGGGGAAGCGCTTGCGCAACTCCTCCTTCTGGCTGGTCACTCCCACAGGGCAGTTGTTGGTGTGGCACACCCGCGCCATGATGCACCCCTCCGCAATCATGGCCACCGTGCCAAAGCCAAACTCTTCTGCCCCCAGCATGGCCGCCATCACCACTTCCCAACCCGTGCGAATGCCGCCATCCACCCGCAGGATGGAGCGCTGCCGTAGGCCGTTTTCCAGCAGGGTATGATGCACCTCCACCAGGCCCAACTCCCAAGGTGCCCCGGCATGTTTGATGGAGCTCAAGGGGGAAGCCCCTGTGCCCCCTTCATGGCCGGAGATTTGGATGATGTCGGCGTTGGCCTTGGCTACTCCTGCCGCCACCGTGCCGATGCCCACCTCCGCCACCAGCTTCACCGACACCTGTGCCTGGGGGTTCACCTGGTGCAAGTCGAAGATCAACTGCGCCAGATCCTCGATGGAGTAGATGTCGTGGTGGGGCGGCGGCGAGATCAAGGTCACCCCCGGCTTGGAGCGGCGCAGCTTGGCGATGTAGGGGCTGACCTTTTTGCCCGGCAGTTGCCCGCCCTCGCCCGGCTTGGCCCCCTGGGCAATTTTGATCTCAATTTGCCGCGCGTTGAGCAAATACTCCGGTGTCACGCCAAAGCGGCCCGAGGCCACCTGCTTCACCGCCGAGCTGGCGTTGTCCCCCATGCGCAGCCCCTTCAGGTGGGGAAAGCGGGCCGAGGTGCCATCTGGGCCTACATCGGTGATGGGGAGGTATCGTTCCGGATCTTCCCCGCCTTCACCGGAGTTGGACTTGCCGCCGATGCGGTTCATGGCAATGGCCAGGGTCTCGTGGGCCTCGCGGCTGAGGGCCCCCAAGGACATCCCACCTGTGGCAAAGCGTTTGAAAATCTCCGACACCGGTTCCACTTCCTCCAAGGGAATGGGATCCCGGTCGCTGCGGAAATCCAGCAGGTCTCGCAACGCGGTGGGGGTGCGGCTGCGCAGGTGCGCCCTGTAGATCTCATAGTGGGCAGGCTGACCCGATTCGATGGCCTTGTGCAGCAGTTTGGCCATTTCTGGACTGTTGATGTGGTATTCGCCTTTGGGCCGCGCCTGGATAAAGCCAAAGTTCTCCAGCTTTTTCGAGGTGAGTTCGGGAAAGGCCCGCTGGTGATTCACCATGCCCTCGCGGGCCAGATCCGCCAGCGTCATGCCTCCCACCCGCGACACCGTGCCGCGGAAGGCCAGATCGATCACCTCTTGGCTCAGGCCAATGGCCTCGAAAATCTGCGCCCCGTGGTAGCTGGAGAGCAGAGAAATGCCCATTTTGGAAAGAATCTTGAGCAGCCCTGCCTCAATGGCGGCGCGGTACTTCAGTTGCACCTCGGCCAGGGAAAGCTGGGGCAACTTGCCGGCAGCCATCTGGGTTTGCGTCTTGGGCTTGTGCCACCACTGCCGCACAGCTTCATAGGCCAGATAAGGACAAACGGCGCTGGCCCCGTAGCCGATCAAGCAGGCAAAGTGGTGGGTGCTCCAGCATTGGGCAGTCTCCACCACCAGGGAAGCGCGTAGGCGCAGCCCCTCCTGGATGAGGTGATGGTGGATGGCGCCCACCGCCAACAGAGGTGGGATCAGAGCCTGCTCGGCATCAAGGCCGCGATCCGAGAGGATTAAAATCTCAGCTCCCCCCCGCACTGCCTGAGCCGCCTGCTGGCAGAGGGCCCGTACCTGGACCTCCAGTCCTTCTGGGCCGGCAGCCACCGGATAGAGAATCGGGAGCGTGTGGCAGGGAAAAGGGGTATGCTGCAGAGCGGCCAGCTCCGCTTCGTTGAGCACCGGGCTGCGCAACTGCAACAGGCGGGCATGCTCAGGGCGGATCTCCAGCAGGTTGCCCTTGGATCCCAGATACACATCCAAAGACATCACCAGGCTCTCCCGCAGGGGATCGATGGCAGGGTTGGTGACCTGGGCAAAGCGCTGCTTGAAATAGTCGTAGAGGGGATGAGGCTGGGTGGACAGCACAGCCAGCGGCGCATCATCCCCCATGCTGAAGGTGGGCTCCTTGCCCGTAGCCGCCATCTCCTCGATGATCATCTCCACATCTTCTGAGGAGTACCCGAAGGCGGTTTGGGCTTGTAACAGTTGTTCTTCCGAGAGGTGAGGGGTATTTTCAAAGCCTTGGGTGCTGAGCTGAACGCGATGGGCTTTGAGCCATTCGCCGTAGGGGTGCTGGGCTGCCACCTGGGTTTTGATCTCCCAGTTTTTGCAGATTTGCCCGCTCTGCAGATCCACCGTCAGCATCTGCCCTGGGCCTAGCCGCCCTTTTTCCAAAATGTCGGTCTCCGGCAGAGGAACCACGCCAGCTTCCGAGGCCACCACCAGCAGACCATCGCGGCTGCGAGCGTAGCGGGCTGGGCGCAGGCCATTGCGATCCAACGTGGCCCCGATGGTTTTGCCGTCGCAGAAAACCACCATCGCCGGGCCATCCCAAGGCTCCTGCAGGCCGCCGAAGAACTCGTAGAAATCCACCACTTCCGGGTGATTCTGCAGTTCTGGCTGGTTGCGATAGGCTTCCGGGATCAGCACCATCATCGCCTGCTGAGTGGAGTAGCCCGACTGAATCAACAGCTCAAACACAGCGTCCAGACCTGCTGAGTCGCTGGTGCCCGGGTCAATAATCGGCTTCAGATCCTCGACCGCTGTACCCCAGCGGGGATGGGAAAGGGTTTGTTCGCGGGCGGCCATCCAGTTGACATTGCCCAGGTAGGTGTTGATCTCGCCGTTGTGGCAGAGGTAGCGGAAAGGCTGAGCCAGCGACCAACGCGGCAGGGTATTGGTGCTGAAGCGGCGGTGGTAGGTGGCGTAGGTGGTGGTGTAGAGGGGGTTTTGCAGATCTCGATAAAACTGGCCCAGAACCGACGATTGCACCATGCCTTTGTAAACGACAACCCGGCAGGACAAAGAGGCAAAATACAGAGCATAAAAGCCAAACCGAGCCTCTACCCGCCGCCGAATGCGCCGCCGCAACAGATAGAGCTGCTGCTCTAGCTCGTCTCCTTCCAGCGTGGGATGGGTGAGGAGCATCTGCCAAATGGAGGGCATGGTCTGCCGCGCCATCGGCCCCAGGCAATTGGGATTGACCGGTACCTGCCGCCAAACCACCCGCTGCCAGTCGGTGGTGGTCAAGTACTCATCGATCACCTGCTGCACCGCCTGACACTCAGCAGGATCCTGAGGCAAAAAGACCATCCCCACCGCGCTGTGAGTGGGATCCCAAGCTCGAATTTCTTCCCTCTCTGCCTGCAACAGCGACCAGGGGATTGCCGTTGCAATGCCCGCCCCATCACCGCTCTGGCCGTCGCCGCCACAGCCACCCCGATGTTCCATACAGGTGAGGGCCTGAAGGGTTTTCTGCAAGAGGTCGTGGCTGGCTCTCCCCTGCTGATTCACCAAAAAGCCGACCCCGCAAGCATCCCGCTCTTGAAAGTGCCAGTTTTCCTGCAGGATAGGGGCCGAGACCTGAGAGGGATGGGGATTCATAGGAGTAAAAACAGTTTGGAATAAATCACGCTTTCAGAGGTGGAAAACCAGCATATCGCACTCCAATCCGACAGGAAAAGGGGGGCAGTCTCAAGTCACGGCTGGCTCTTGCCAACAGGGCAACCGTTGGGGCAATCGGCTCAGCGAAGTAAAGACAAAAAAGCTCGCCATGAACAGATTTTTCGAGTTTCTTCTGCAGCTTTCCCCGACGGACTGCGGACGATCTGAGAAAGCTAGGGCGAATGCGCCAGCTCACACCGGCTCCGCTCGCTGGCAACTGGCCCTGTGGAGAACTGCGGTAGGGAGACAGCCGTAGGGTATGTCCAGGAAGAGGGCAACCCCACAGATGTACAACAGATGTACAAAGTCAGGCGTGCAACGGTCTATCGCTGGCTGAACCTAGAAGACCTCAGGCCGACAAAAGTCAAGACCCAGAAGCCAAAGATAGACTTGGCCGCCCTGCAGCAAGACATAGGCCAGGATCCAGGAGCTCAATTGTAAGGATAGAGCTCAGAGATTCGGGTCGCGCCAGCGGGACGGAGCCCTTGCCCTATTGACTATACTGGTGGTGCTCTGGGAGCAATGATACTATTACCCTAGATTTTTCGTGTTTCTGAGTAAGCTCATGCTGACTTGCCCAAGCCGTCATTCTTTTAACTTAGATACGACAAGATCCATAATGGAAAGCAGCATTATCGATGCCAGGATTGTCACAGGCAATTTATACCTGAATCTACTCAAAAGATTGTCTCAGAAGTCAATATATCCCTAGTTAATAAACTTAAGCGACTTTTCATTGCTGCTATATCTTATGTAAATGAACTACCAGAACTCTGGACAAAATTATGTTAATCACAAATCAACTTATCCTTCCCAAATCATGGAGGTCTACCCGTCAAAAGAGGTACTTTGATCCTGCGATGCGACGAGCTATTGCCATTTGTGCTAGCAGGTTGGAGCTTGAAAGCAGGACGAGCTTCCCAAACTTGTTCAGAATGATTGTTCAGAATGACTGTGTCTCCACATGGGTTGGAGTCAGTGTTGCCGAGAAAAGCCATATCCTTGCTAGATTGAAGTCATGGGATCCCTGACTCTACCCGGTAGAACTGAACTTTATGACCGTCCCTCTGATTCACAGCCGTGACGTTCTAGAGAGCCGTCTCAAGGAGATTCCTGCTGAACCCGGCGTATATTTAATGCGAGATGCCACGGATCAGATCCTCTATGTAGGCAAGTCCAAGAAATTGCGCTCTCGCGTGCGATCTTATTTCCGCTTCACCGGCGACCTGTCCCCTCGCATTCAGCGCATGGTAGCTCAGGTTTGCGAGATCGAGTTTATCGTTACCGACAATGAAAGTGAAGCCCTAGCCCTAGAAGACAATCTGATTAAGACCCATCAGCCCCCTTATAATGTTCTCCTTAAGGACGATAAAAAGTATCCCTATTTGTGTATTACCTGGTCGGAGCCTTATCCCCAGCTTTACATCACCCGCCATCGTCGCCTTGATCGGAATCAAGACAAATACTATGGCCCCTACACCGATGTTGGCCTGTTGCGCCATACCCTTGGGTTGGTCAAACGAATTTTTCCCTTGCGCCAACGGCCCAAACCTCTGTACAAAGATCGCACCTGTTTGAACTACGACATTGGGCGCTGCCCCGGGGTATGCCAAGGCTTGATCAGCCCAGAAGAGTATCGCAAAACGCTGACTCAAGTGGCCATGATCTTCCAAGGCCAGACAGATGAGCTGATCCGAGAGCTGCAGGAGAAGATGATCCAGGCCGCCGAACAGGAAAATTACGAGGCAGCCGCACGATATCGGGATCAAATTCGCGGTTTGGAACAATTGGGAGAATCCCAGAAGGTCTCTTTGCCTAACTCTACCGTCAGCCGTGATGCTCTGGCCTTGGCCATGAATGATTCACGAGCCTGCATTCAATTGTTTCAGGTGCGGGCAGGCAAGTTGGTGGGGCGGCTGGGGTTTGTGGCCGAAAACCGCGGTGACGACCCAGGCCTTATCTTGCAGCGGGCTTTACAAGAGCATTATCAATACTGCGATCCGGTGGAAATTCCCTCTGAGATTTTGACCCAGTATGAATTGCCCGATCACGATTTTCTGGAGTCTTGGCTGAGTCAGAAAAAAGGCCGCAAGGTCAGCCTTGTTGCCCCCCAACGGCAGAGCAAAGCCGAGCTGATCGAGTTGGTTGAGCGGAATGCCCAACTGGAGCTAACCCGCACTCAGCGCTTGGCGGATCGGGATGCCGCGGCCTTGGAGCGCTTGGCAGAAGTCTTGGATTTGCCGGATGTGCCCCGCCGTCTAGAAGCCTACGATATTTCCCACATCCAGGGATCCGATGCTGTGGCCAGTCAGGTGGTGTTTATCGATGGCCTGCCTGCCAAACAGCACTACCGCCGCTACAAGATTCGCAACCCTGAGGTGCGCCCCGGTCACTCCGATGATTTTGCCAGCCATGCAGAAGTGGCCCGGCGTCGCTTCAGCAAAATGACCCCTGAGGATCAGCCGGATTTGGTGCTCATCGACGGGGGCAAGGGGCAGTTGTCGGCAGTCATGGCCGTCTTGGCAGATTTAGGGCTGGATCACCTGCCGGTGATTGCCTTGGCCAAACGAGAAGAAGAGATCTTTCTGCCGGGGGATCCTGTGCCCTTGCGGTTGCCGGCCCAAGATCCGGCTCGCTTGTTGTTGCAACGCCTGCGAGATGAAGCCCACCGATTTGCTCTCGCCTTTCATCGCCAGCAACGGAAAGCGCGTCAACATGCCTCTACGCTGGACGAGATCCCCGGCTTGGGCAAGTATCGGCAAAAGCTGCTGATGGAAGAATTTCGGTCGATTGCCCGCATTCAGGTGGCCTCAGAAGACCAGTTGGCTCAAGTGCCCGGCATTGGCCCGAAGATTGCCCGGCAGATTTACCGCTACTTTCACCCGGAAACTCAGGCGGAATCCCCGGAGACAGCGCAGGTGGAGTAGTTGAGAATCCGCGCAGGGATCCCTGCTCCCCCAGCACTCGGTGGGGTGATATCCACAGAAGCCTGAGCGCCCTTCCTCGCCCGTGATTTTACGGGGTTAGGGGGGAACTTGTAGTGCGGGAAACATCGCTTAAGGCAGAAATGATACATAATCCCAAGGACAGGTGTTCTCAGTGCCCTGGTACTGCTTGCCAATAGGGGATCCTGATGCTGGCCGAACTTGATGTGCTCCTGGAAAATGCCCCCATTGGGGTCTTTCGTGTGGATCTGCAGGGACGATACCGGTTTGCAAATGCCAAGCTTGCCGAGATATATGGCTATGCCTCCTCCGCTCATCTGATGCGCCATCTGTCGGATTTTGGCCATCGTCTTTATGTCGATGCTGCCGGTCGTCGTCAGATTTTCCAGGATCTGCTTGCAGGCAAAGTCGGCGACGGGAGAGTGGCGCGAGAGTTTTTGATCCACAGTCGCAAGGGCTTGGACTTGTGGGTGCGAGAACAAATTCAAGTTGTCCGCAATCCGGCAGGGGATCCCCTCTGTTTTGAGGGGTATGTGGAAGACATCACGGCACAGAAGCGGGCTGAACAAGCGCTTGCAGAGAGCCAACTCCGCTACAAAAGGTTGGTTTGTGCTATCCCACAAGCCTTAATGATCTTTAGCCAAGAAGGCAAATGCCTGGAGCTGATTTCTTCCCCGGAGAATGCTTGTGTTGCCTCACTCCCAGCAGAGCACCTTCAGGGAAAAGCAGTGCAAGAGCTGTTCGGCTCTGAGGTTAGCGACCAACTCCGGAGGCTGATTGACCGTTGCTTGAGCAGCGGATCCCAGCAAACCTTGGAATATCCCCTAACCAACTCAGCGGGAGAGCTCCGTTACCAAGAAATTTGCATAGTTCCCTACGGAGCAAATTGCGTGCTTGGCTGCATTCAAGATATTACCGAGCGTAAGCGTCTAGAGCTGGCTTTGTTGGAGATTCAACAGCGATTCTGGGGTATTGTAGAGTCCTGCAATTTGGGCATTTCTCTGCTGCCTCTTGAGCCAGAATCCAAGCCACATGGCATGAACTCAGCCCTCAAGGATATAACAGGATATTCTGCAGAGGAACTGAAAGCTTTGCCTCTGGAGGCCTATATCCCAGATTTGGCTGATGTTGAAACCCTAAAAAACCTCTGGCAGGAGATGATCGAGGGTTGGCGCAGTCATTATGAATGGGAACATCGCTACACCCGAAAGAATGGCCAAATCATCTGGGTAAAGTCTCAGGTTTATGTTGTGAGAGATGAAGAACAAAAGCCTCTATTTGCCGTTCACTTCCTGGATGATATCAGCGAGCACCGATCCATCAAATCTGCTCTTGAGGAAATTCAAAACCAATTGCAGGGGATCTTCAACTTCTGTAGCCAAGGGATTGCTCTGATGAGCTTGGATCCTGATCCCCGGTATCTCAGCCTCAACCCGGCAATGGCAGAGATTACAGGGTACAGCGAGGAAGATTGGTCGGCTCTGAAAGCGGAAGATTACACTCCCTATCCCGAAGACCGAGAACGGGGCGAGATACTCTGGAATGAACTGCTTTCCGGGTACACCAACAACTATGAATATGAAAAGGTGATTTGCCGTAAAGATGGCAGAGAGATCTGGGTTCGCTTACAACTCTTCGCGGTGCGAAACGCTCAAAACGAGCCTCTGTTTGCCATCCAATTTCTAGAAGATATTTCCGAGCGAAAAAGGGCCGAAACTCACCTGCGAGAAAGTTTGGCCGATCTGGCCCGCAGCGAAGCACGTTACCGCGCTCTTTACGAAGCGATCCCAGATATGCTTTTGCAAGTGGATCGGCAAGGGCTAGTCTTGTCCTATAAGCCCCCCAGAGGATTTGCATCCGCCTATCCCGATGACCGCTATCCTAACCAGTACATTCAGGATCTGTTTCCAGAGCATTGGAAAATCTACTTTGCTCCCTTGTTGGAGAAAGCCTTTCAAACGGGAGAAATTCAGGTTATTGAATATCCGCTTCCTCAAATTTCTCAAGACGCGGCGGAAGCATTGCCGGAATATCGCGAGGCCCGTCTGTTGCCCTTTGGGCCGGATGAGGCCATTGTTTTGGTGCGCGATATCACCCTGCGCAAGCGCCTGGAGCTGGCCCAGCAAACACGAGAAGCTGAATTAACAGCCCTGGTGCAACAGCGAACCCAGCAACTGGAACGCAGTCTGCAGTTTGAATCGATTCTGCGCCGCCTTACCCATCAGATACGGGCAACTCTGGACGAAAAGCAGATCTTGCAGACGGTTGTGAACGAGCTGGGGAAATTTTTGGGCGTTCTTTTTTGCAATGTCGGCCTTTACGATAGCCGCCGAACCTACTCCCTGATCAGCTATGAATACACGACGCTTTCGACCTCTGGGGTCGGGGCTCGGGTTTGGATGAGAGATTTTCCCCTCTTCTACGAACAGCTATGGCGAGGCTGGTGCTTTCAACTGTGCGCTCGGGATCGTCAACGGGATCCCGACACTTTGCCCCCTTATTTGACCAAGCTGGCCTGCCCCATTGCCGACGATCAGGGCATTCTTGGGGATCTGTGGCTGGCCCGGCCCCCTGAGGAGAGTTTTAGCGATTGGGAAATTGATTTGGCTCAGCAAATGGCGGCCCAGTGTGCGATTGCCCTGCGACAGGCCAGGCTCTACCTCAGCAGCCAGGCTCAGGTGACGGAATTGAAAAAACTCAGCCAAATTAGGGATAACTTCCTGGCCGCCGTCTCCCATGAGCTGCGCACTCCCCTTACCAGCATTAGCCTCTCGGTTCACCTGCTGAAACTGAGCCATCAAGTTTCTCCTCTCACCCCCAAGCAAATCCAGTATCTTGAGGTTCTGGAGCAGGCGTGCGAGCGAGAGATCTCCCTAATTAACGATCTTCTGGATCTACAAAATTTGTCGGGCAATACGCTCAAGCTGCCCTCTGAGCAGGTTAACCTGCCTCTCCTTTTGGCACCTCTTATCAATCGGTTCCAAGACCGGATGCGCAAGCGGCAGCAAACCCTAGAAGTTCACTGGGATCCCCACCTGCCCTATCTGCACACCCATCCCCGCCTGTTGGAACGCTTGGTCTGTGAGCTTTTGACCAATGCCCACAAATTCACGCCCGCCGGCGAACACATTGTCCTAGAGGCTGTTGCTTTAGGTTCCGACCGCTGGGAGCTGCGCTTGACCAACACGGGCACCACCATTCCCCTCGAAGAACAAGAACGCATTTTCGAGCAGTTTTATCGCATCCCCCACTCGGATCCCTGGCAGCAGGGGGGAACAGGCTTGGGATTGGCTCTGGCCCAAGCCATTGCCAACCACTTGGGCGGCTCTTTGCAGGTGGAAAGCACTGCCCACCAAACCACGTTTATTCTTCGCTTGCCCGCAGCAGAATCTTGTTGACGATTCGGTTTGGGCCACTTATGGTGAGATTTACCATATGGGGGGCAGGGTGAAGGTAGCGCTGTTGCAACTGAACTACATCGTCGGCGATCTAAGCGGAAATGCCGAGCGCATCCGTTCAGCGGTTGAGGCAGTGGCGGCGGCGGGAGCAGAGTTGGCCATCACCTCCGAGCTGGCGTTGCTGGGATATCCACCCCGCGATTTGTTGCTCTATCCGGCCCTGGTCGAGAGGGCAAGCCAGGTTTTGCAGCACTTGGCCAGCCGGTTACAGGCCAGCATTCCGGTAGTCGTGGGATCCGTGCAGCCCAATCCTCTGCCTGAGGGTCGGCCCCTTTACAATGCTGCTGCCTGGCTGGAGGGGGGCCAGATCCGCCATTGGTTCCAGAAGTCGCTCTTGCCCACCTACGATGTCTTCGACGAAGATCGCTATTTTGAGCCGGGATCCCAGCCCCAACCCATCGAGTACCGTGGCCGCCGCCTGGGCTTTACCATTTGTGAAGACATTTGGAACGACCGCGACTTTTGGCAGCACCGCCGCTACCACTGGGATCCGGTGGAAGAGATGGCCCGCTGCGGTGCCGACCTGCTGATTAACCTCTCGGCTTCCCCCTTCAGCCTAGGCAAACAGAAGTTGCGGGTGGAGATGCTGGGCTCCCTGGCCCGCAAGCACGCCCTGCCCATTCTCTACGTCAATCAGGTGGGGGGCAATGATGATTTGATCTTCGATGGGGCCAGTTGCGCCCTAGATCGCTGGGGTCGGGTTGTGGCCCAAGCGGCTGCCTTTCAGCCGGATCAGCTCATCCTGGATGTGGACGAGTTGACCCAGTCTCCCAACCCAGACCAGAATCCACCGACTACGGGATCCCGCTGGCCGACCGAGCCGGAAGCTGAGCTGTACGAGGCGTTGGTTTTGGGCACCCGCGATTACGTCAGCAAATGTGGCTTTCGCGAGGTGCTATTGGGCCTGTCGGGGGGGATCGACTCTGCCGTCACTGCTGTGATCGCCGCCGATGCCTTGGGGCCGGAGCGGGTGCTGGGGGTGCTCATGCCCTCTCCCTATTCCAGCCCTGGCAGCCTGACCGACGCCTACCAACTGGCGCAAAACCTGGGGATCCCGACCCTGAAGCTGCCGATTCAGTCCATCATGGAGAGCTACCACCAGCTTTTGGCAGAGCCCTTTGCCGGCCTCCCCCCAGACATCACGGAAGAAAACCTGCAATCTCGCATTCGCGGCACCCTCCTCATGGCCCTTTCCAACAAGTTCGGGCGGCTGCTGCTGACCACAGGCAACAAATCAGAGCTAGCAGTGGGCTACTGCACCATTTACGGGGATATGTCCGGCGGCCTGGCGGTGATCTCCGATGTGCCCAAGACCTGGGTGTACCGCTTGGCTCGCTGGATCAACCGACAGCAGGAGCGGATCCCGCTTGCTACTCTGACCAAGCCCCCCTCGGCAGAATTGCGACCCGGCCAACAAGATAGCGACAGCTTGCCCCCCTACGATTTGCTGGACAAGATCCTGCAGCGGCACATCGAGCAGCATCAATCCAGCCCCGAGTTGGTGGCTCAAGGGTTCGATCCCGACACGGTGCAGCACGTGCTGCGGCTGGTTCAGAATGCCGAGTTCAAGCGACACCAAGCTCCCCCTGGGCTACGCATTACCGATCGCGCCTTCGGCACCGGCTGGCGCATGCCAATCGCCAAGCGGCAGGAAGGGATCATCTAATGGAACTAGTGGGATACCCTCACACCAGCTCCTCCCTCAGAGGGAGAAAGGGAAAGATTCGGCGCTGTCGGAATTGCTTGGAGTAGTTGGTGCCCGCTCAAGCCTTGTTGCCATTCAGAACGGCTACAACTGGTGCAGTCAAGCTTCCTGCTCAATACAATAAAGGGCCTGCAAGCCAGCAGACCCAAGGAAAAGCCAAAAGGCGGTAAGTTGAGGTCTCTTAGATCAGGCCCAGCCAGGAAGCAACGCCTTGGCCCGTCACCGCTTCGATGACAATGGCCAACACGAAGCCAATCATGGCAGCCCGACCGTTGAGGCGCTCGGCATACTCGTTAAAGCCAAACTTGGGCTCAGACAAATTGGGATTAGACATGAGAACCTCCAGGGTAAATGGGAACGACGGGGAGTGGGATCCGTAAAGAACGAAAACGAGAACGGCACTTGACCTTCAGTATAGTTTGCATTTCTTCATGATCGCAAGCAAGGTGGTCACCCGCTGCCGATGGCGGCGATGATCTGCCGCGCCAGGGGAATGGCCGCCTCATAGGCTTTGCCCTGATGCAGGTGCAGCACCAGCGTCCAGTTGGGATCCGGCAGGGGCCAAAAGGCCAGCAACCAGGCTTGAAAATCTTCTGCCCAGAGAATTGGTCGTCCTCGTCGTTGAGGATTGAGGATGGTGCCAGACTTGGCTGCCACTGGGATCCCTTCTGGGGCAATGCCGCGACAGGTGCCCGCTGTTGCCGCCAGGCTCATGCCGGCATGGAGAGCCTCCCAAATCCAAGCCGGTAAAGAGAGGGCAGGCAGGGAGACCTCGCCAGAAAGGGGAACACCGCGGCGGGCAATCACGCCCCCATAAACCAACAGCTCCCAGGGATCTACCGGCCCAGCCAGACCGGTCGCCAAGAGCGGAGCCGGAGTTGTATTCTGCACACTCCCTAGGCCGAAGCGCCGCAGCCACTCCACCAGGGTATCGGCCCCCAGCTCCCAGCCCAACTGGTAAAAATGCACGTTGCAAGAGTGGGCCAGGGCCTGGCGCAAGTTCAAAGCCCCATGGCCGCGGGGATCCCAGCAGGGTAGGCGGCCCAACCCCAGTTGCGGCGGCGGATCCCACCAACCCGGGCAGTGGATCAAGCGCTCGCCGGAGCTGATCCCGGTCTGCAGAGCAGCAGCGGCAACGGCACACTTGACGGTTGAGCCAGGGCTGGCCCTGATTCTGGAAGCCTGCTCCGGCTGCCAAACCCTTGTTAAACGACCGGTGTTCAGGTTGAGGACGGCGGCAAAATCGCGCGGATGGGGCAGCCCTGCAGATTTCCCCTGCAAGCCCCAGGTCAAAGCAGAACCCAACAGCCAGGCTCCACAGGTGCGACGGTTCATCTGCTGTTGGCCCCGAAAACCCAGCCAGACAAAAGCGGATCCCTGTTACAAAAATTCGGAAATCGCAGCCTTCTCACGGACTAGGGTAATCTGAGTTCAGGTCAATGGAGATAACCCTCATGGCAATTCAGCGTGGTGCCAAAGTCCGTGTGCTGCGGAAAGAATCCTACTGGTACCGGGATGTGGGAACGGTTGCGGCGGTGGATACCAGCGGCATTCTCTACCCGGTGATCGTCCGCTTTGACAAGATCAACTACTACAACATCAACACCAACAACTTCCGCGAAGATGAACTGGAAGTGTTGGAAGCTCCCAAAGCCAAGGCCAAAGCCGCTCCGGCCAGCTAAACCAACAAGGGTTCTGATGCCGGGGACTGTGTTCTTGAGCAAGTCGTTCTGTGCCTGAACTGCCGGAAGTTGAAACAGTTCGGCAAGATTTGCAACGCCTCACCCTGGGGCCGCGGATACTTGCGGTGGAGGTGCTCCTGGCCCGCACCATTGCCTACCCTGCAGGGGAGATGTTTGGGCGGAGCTTGATTGGCACCCGTTTTACCCAGTGGCAGCGGCGAGGAAAGTATCTCCTGGGATCCCTGGATTCGAGAGCTGTTCTGGGCGTGCATCTGCGCATGACCGGGCAGTTGCTCTGGGTGCAGGGATCCACCCCTTTATCAGCTCACACTCGTGTTCGTTTGGCCTTCGAGGAAGGGTGGGACTTGCGCTTTGTGGATCAGCGCACCTTTGGCCAGATGTGGCTGGTGCCTGCCGGTGTTGAGCTGGAGGCGGTGATCCCCACCCTGCAGACTTTGGGGCCGGAGCCCTTTTCGCCAGCTTTTTCTGAGGCCTATTTCCAGGCTGCCCTGCAGAAGAGCCGCCGTCTTATTAAAACCGCGCTGCTGGATCAATCGCTGGTAGCCGGGGTGGGCAACATTTACGCCGACGAAGCCCTGTTTCTGAGCGGCATTCACCCTTTGACGCCAGCAGTTCAGCTTTCGGATGTGGCCAAGGCACGCCTGCGAGAAGCTTTGATCGAGGTGTTACGGGCCGGGCTGGAGCAGCGGGGCACCACCTTGCGGGATTACCGGGATCTGCGTGGGCTCAACGGCAACTATCAAGGGCAAGCGTGGGTGTACGGTCGGGAAGGGGATCCCTGTCGCCTCTGTGGCACCCCAATTCAGCGGATGAAGCTGGCAGGTCGGTCGGCTCACTTTTGCCCCCACTGCCAGCCACTCAAAACCCCCCTCTCCCTTGGGGAGAGGGGTTGGGGGTGAGGGGGAGCGCTTGGGCTCCGGAGCAGCTACCATCGCCAGTGCAGGGGATCCGGTGAAAAGAATGGCATGGCTCCGGTTCACAAAGCTCTGGGGTGGGGCGAGTTTGCTCGGCTGGGTGGTCTTCCCAGGGGCTGCGGCCTTTGCCCAACTGGAGTTGGATGCCCAACTGGGCCGCTCCCAAATTGTTTTTCCCAGCAAAGATTGCCCCGCCTGCAACCTGACGGGGGCAGAACTGCCGGGAGCTGACCTCAGTGGGGCCAACCTGAAAGAAGCGATCCTCAGACAGGCCAATCTCCAAGCTGCCGACCTCTCCCAAGCAATCCTCAATCTGGCCGATTTGAGAGGGGCCAATCTGAGTGGCTCAGCTCAGGCAGGGGCTTTCTTGTGGGAAGCCGATCTGGCGCAGGCCAACCTGCAGCAGACAGATCTGACGGGTGCCAATCTGCAGGTGGCCAACTTAAGCGGGGCCGACTTGCGTCGAGCCATCCTCACCGGCGCCGACCTCACAGGGGCCAAGTTACACAATGCCGATCTGCGGGGGGCCGACCTGCGAGGCGCTTTTCTGGAGGGGGCGGATCTGACCGGCGCCCTGTACAATGCCCAAACCCGGCTGGATCCCACCTTTGACCCCCAGGCCCGCGGCATGGTCTTGGTGAAGCCATAACCCCCCTCTCCCCAAGGGAGAGGGGCTGGGGGTGAGGGCGCTTTATTTGGGATCCCCCCTTGGGCAGATTAAAACCAGCACCCCCTCGGCTGGGATCCCCTGCCATGACTTCCCCTGTCCGCGTTCTCATTGCCGACGATCATCCCCTCTTCCGGCTGGGGCTGAAGTTTGCCCTGCAAGCCCAAGGATTTGAGGTGGTGGCCGAAGCCGAGACGGGATCCCAGGCCGTTCAGTACTGCCGCAGTTGCCCCATCGACGTGGCCATTTTGGATGTGCGCATGCCGGATGGGGATGGGATCGCCGCCTGCCAGCAAATCACCGAGCTGGGCCTGCCGGTGGTGGTGGTGATGATGACCACCTTTCAGGAGCCGGGTCTGATTGAGGCAGCCCGCCGCGCCGGGGCCAAAGGCTACCTTTCCAAAGAGACCGACCCGGCGGAATTGGCCCGCGTCATCCGTCAGATTTTGTCCAACCCCGAACGAGACTGGCTGCCTGCCCGACAGGAGCTGCCCAAGCTCACCCCCCGCGAGCTGTGCGTGCTGCAACTGATGAGCGAGGGCCTGGCCAACAAACAGATTGCCCGCCGTCTGGGCCTAAGCATCGAAACCGTCAAAGAATATGCCAGCACCGCCTACCGCAAGCTGGATGCTAGCGACCGTGTCACCGCCCTGCTCAAGGCGCAGCAACTGGGGATCTTGTGAATTGGAGAAAGGGCTTGGGGATTCCCCCCAGAGGTGGGGATTTGCGGCGGCCATGATCACCGCCATACTGTTGCTAGCTTGGCATCTTGACAAGGGATCCCCTGGGTGCCGCCTTCCTCTTCACGTTGTCCGAGATACGGTATGTCTGCTCCTTCCACGCTGCTGCTCAAGCTCACCCTGCGCTTGCTCGCCTCTTTGAAAGCACGGGTAGATCGGCGCAAGATTCGAGAGCGGGGCTTTGTCCTGCCGGTTGCCATTTTGATCGTGCTGGTCTTGAGCTTGGTTACAGTAGGCCTCCTGACCCGCTCTACCCAGCGCAGCATCCAAACCCAGGTGGAACGGGCAGGGCAAACCGTCAGCCGGCAACTGAATGCCGCCATCGACCGGGCCAGGGCCAAGATCGAATATCTGGTACGGGATCCTCGCCTTCCCGCCGGTACCCCCACCGATGCGCAGCTTGTCGCAGCCTTGATTAATGACGGGGAGGAAGAACTAATCCCTAGGGATGAGAATAATCCCTACATCCTCCCCGATGAAACTCAGTTTGTGATCGGAGGCAACATTCAGCAAGTGCGGGCGCCAGCCTGGTGGTTTTTGGCGGACACCGACAACAACGGCGTCAACGACTCCGTAACCGCCTATACCATCCTTAACACCCGTCGGGCTGCTGGCGCCGGCTTTGAGGATAGCCAGCTAACGGATACGGAGCGGGCGCGGCGCCTGATGATCCGCAGTGGCCCCCTACAGGGCTCCGCTCTGGGCCCTTGTACCGATAACCCCGCTCAGCAGACGATTAACCCCAACGTGGGGGACTGGTTCCAGGTGGGCACGGCGCTGTACAAGCCCTTTCAGGTCTTTGCCGTTACCTTGCCGCTTGAGGGGGCCGACTCCACCACCCGCGCCGTTTCGGCTTTGCAATTCCAGCAGGATCGGAAGCGGGATCTGCTGAACAAGTGGGGGGCCTTCAGCCGCGGCGACCTAGAGTTTTTCTTCACCCCCGGCTACAACTGGAACGGCGCCATCTACGCCGGCGGCAGCCTTTTCTTCCGCTATGCCCCCAACAACTTGTTCCGGGCTTTCACCATCAGCTCGGAGCAATCCTGCTTCTACATGCCCCCCGACAACTCCGAAATCACTGCCTTTGGAGAGCTGGTGGCTGGGGCTATTGGCTATGCCGGCCAGCAGGTGAGCGATACCCTGATTTTCGATGTTCACTCTGGCCAGCAAGATAGAGAGCCGACTGTGTTGGCTCGGTTGAACAACTTAAATTTTGACTCGGTGCAAAACCAGGTAGAGCCAGAAAATGTGGCTTTGGATCCGTTGGAGCTCCACCTTTTCGGTCGCATTCGCACCCGGGGATCCTATGCCCAAGATGCATCGGGATGGGCGGCTTCTCCCCTCAACGCTAAGCGCGATCCCAACCCCGGACGGATTAAGGCGGGCGGTTTTCAGGCCGGGGCCGACCAGACCTGCCCTCCCTACGTGGACGATGTGTATCGGGCCGACAACCGCTTTGGGCCCAAGGCCAGCTACGACCGTCCGCCTGTAACTCCTGACCCGCAGAGGGGCTGCGATGTGGACACCTTTGCTCAGAGGTTTGGTGTCGGTGCCGGTAGCCCGATTCCTGCTGATGCCAGGAACAACCAGAATGAGTCTTTGACCGAGGACAACCCACCCCCAGGCGCCCTTTCCGAGGTGGGCTTGGATGGCTATTGGGAGCGGCGGGCACGCGTGGAGGGCTTGCGGGTGATCGTGGGCCAGCGGCTGGAGCTAACCCGCACCGATTCTTTGCCTTTGCCTCTGGTGCCGCCCGGGGATCCCAACGATCCCACCAAGTTGCAGCCCATTTTCATCAGCAACGAGGCGCGGCAACGCCTGACGCTGCGGGATAACCCGGCGGCGGTGCAGGCCACTGCCGTTTACCACTACAGCCACCGAGATGGGCGCTTCCCCATTGCTTGCCTGGCCACGGTAGCCCACCCCGGCTCTCCCTGGAGCTTGCAGCGGGCTTCCACCTTCCCTACCGGCGACCAGCGCACTCAACTGGGCATCAACTTCTTTACTGGAGAGGGCACCAACGTTTGGGAGTATGACCCCGAGCCGATGCGGGAGCAACTGCGGCCTGGCACTCCTTTGTGGACAGCGCTCACCAACCTGGCCAATTTTGCCGGCGATCCCGATGGGGCCTATCCGCCGCGTCAAGAGGCGGGCCGCATTCACCCGGATCCGTTTATTACGGCTTTTGGCAACTTCTCGGAGCTGCGGCGGGTGATCGATACCGTTAACCGAGGTACCCCCGTTAGCCAACTGAGCCTAGCCGACCAGACCACGCTGCAAACGGCAGGCTGCATGTTGGGCATGCTGGCCGACAACATCCTGCGCATCGAGGAGGCTGCCCGTCAGCAAGGTGGCGGCAGTAGCAGCATCGGGGGCGGTGGTTCTGGTGGCACCAGCTCTGGATCTGGGAGCTCGTCCCCAGTTCTCGGCAGCCTCTGGAACGACATTCAAGCCAGCCGTGCCGGGAACCGAGAGGCGGCCAATCGGTTTTATCTGCCGCTGCGCTACATCTTCCCGACCACCAGTTTCAACCAGACGGATACCCTGGAAACGGAGCGGCGCAGCGCTTACTCCTTCCTTCCGAGCACAGTCAGCTATCAGGCTGTAACCAACTTAAACGAGGTTGCTCTGGAGCCCCGTTCTGGAATTGGCAACTGGGCTTTGCCCTATGCCCCAGCCAATTGCACTGCTGCTGGCCCCAATAGCAACCAATTTGATCTCATTCGGATTGGCGACCAGTGCTACCGCGTGCCCTTTAAGGATTCCGTCTTTTACGATGGCCGCGAGGCGATGGCGGTGCGGGCCCTCAACATCGACCTGGCCCTGCTGACCAACAACGTCAACGGACAGGCCAGGGGGTTGATTAACGGGGACACTTGGCTGCCTGCCGGCATTGGCGAGAACCGAGAAGGGGGGATTTTCTACGCCTTCCGGGAAGATGCCGTGCGGGAAGATGCCATTGCCCGCCCACCCTTGGGCACCTTTGCTGCCTATCAACAAGCTTGGCGAGCGGCAAACGCCCGTGGCACGCTGGGCAGCGCCGGCATCATGAACGCTGGTCAGCCAGGTCGCGGCACGGCGAATGGTCAAACGGTCTGGGATCCCCCTGTTTCTGATCAAAACCTCAGCCCCAAGCCGGTGGACTACTATGCCGATCCGGATCGGCGGCCCTATGGCTTCCGGCTGCGCAATGGGGCAAGGCTGGCTCGCGGCGGGTTTAACCTCGATGAGGCTGTCTTTGGTCTCTCCTTTGTTTCTGATAACCCCGTCTACATCCAAGGAGACTTTAACCTGCACCAGACGACGGGAGGCCAGCGGCTGGAGGAGTTCACCACTCTCCTCAACTTTGGGGGAGACGGCCTCTACAGCAACTTCTACGGGCGGCTGCGGCGGGATGAAGATCGGCGCTTTGCCCGGGCAGCCCAGGATCTCTGGCGGCCCAGCGATGTGTTGGGCGACTCGGTGAACATCCTTTCTGCCGATTTCTGCGACGGCAGCATCGACGACGGCTTTGTCCAGGATGGCACCCTCAACGGCGGCGGCAGCAGCTTTGTGGCTAACCGGAACTACCAGGGCAGCCCAGAACGAGCCTCGGCTCCTCGCCGCAACGAACACTACGGCTGCAGCGGGCCAAACCTAGGAGCCAACACTTCTTTCCTCAACCAAGCGCTGGTGATCCGAGGCAACAACTGGCCGGCTCCGGATCCGAATAGCGCTGGTGCTGGCGTTCTGCGCTTTGACAACACCAACGGGGCCCAGAACCTGGGCGACAACCTCAACCAGCCGGGTTGGCCGGATGTGTTTGCCCGCGACACCATCTTTGCCCGCCGCAACAGTACCGATGCCAGCTCCGGTCAAGCTGACCGAACCGCAGGGCTGGGCGTGCCCGAAGTGCGGCTCTTGCGGGCACCCGATACGGGCTATGCCAACTTTGGGGTGCGCATCTCGGCTTTGGGCAACCCGGTGCTGGATACCTCCCGCTGGCTGCTGGTGGCTCCACTTGGGCCTTGCCCCGAGCCTGAAGGAGGCGGTGGCCTATTGGCCGAGTACTACAACGGCTGGCTGAGCAACCCGCAGAACCGGTACAACCGCAACACAGGGTTTGCCACCAACCGTATTGACCAGGTAGTAGGCCCCCTGCCTTCAGACGCTCAAGATGCCAACCTGCCCTACCTGCGGGCAGTGCGCTGGCCCGATCCGGTATTCCCGGCGCAAGGAGTACCTGACGCCATTGGTCAGTACAACAATGGCTATACCACCAGTGCGCCTACCTGTAATCCAAGTGGCACCAACGACCAACGCTGGGCCTGTGTGCGAGATGCCATCAATAATCCGAGCAACCTAGCCCCCTTTGCCCGCAGCGGTAGCGGTTTCCCTTGGTGGGGCGGCTTCCAGTACTTTTTTGGCACTAGCACATCGCTGGACTCTCGCTCGCCTTTCAAACGGCGGCTGTACAACAATCCCCCCAGCTGCAACGGCACATTGGCTGACGTTCTGCAGCCCGGCTGCCGTTTGTCACAACCGCCTGGCAGCTCCGATCGACGGGATCGCGGCGACTGGTTCTGGATGCCCAGTTGTGGGGAGCCCGATGGCAACAACCTGCCCATCGACGCGGATGACCTCAACTTTCCAAGTCACTTCAACTTCCAGCGCTCCTGCTGGCGGCGTAGAAGCGGCTCAGGGCCGAATGGCAACAGCAACGGCAACGACTTTTTCGCGGTGCGCTGGGTAGGGGAGCTGTATCCGCGTTGGCCGGGCCTACAGAGCTACCGCATTCTCAACGGCGACGACGGCGTGCGGCTGATCATTCGACGGCGGGACGGCTCCAGTGCCACTTTTGTCAACAATGGAGCCTGGAACGGAACTCCGCTCAGCCTAGGGCCCAATGCTGCGGGTGCCGAAGCCTGGCAGGATGGCGGCGGTAACCTGGTCACCCTGCGATTAGAGCTGGAGTGCGCGGATCCATCCCAGCCCTCGCCCTACTTGGTGGAGATCCAAACTTACGAAAATACCGGCAGTGCCTCCCTGCGCTTTGCCACTCGCGATGACAGCGATCTGGAAGACTACGACCTGCGGTACCTGAAGCCGCTGCAGGGGGTGAACCAACCTTGCCAGCCGGATCGGAATAAACCTCTGTTATCCAACCAGAAGTACTGCGAAGCCCCTCTCAATTGCAATCCCATCTGGGGAGTCTGGACTCCTGCATGTGACCCCAACATCTGTCAGCAAACCACTATTACCCAAACCAGAACTGCCACCTTGCCTGCCGGTTGCCCTGGCAGCGCGCCAACGCCGGAAACTCGGCAGATCACCTGCCAGCCGCAGTACAACTACGGGCCTTGGTCGGATTGGACGCCTCAGTGTACCCAGCAGCAGCAGTGCAGCCGGGCTACCATTACGCAGAGCCGCAGCCGCACGGTTACGCCGCTGTGTCCCAGCCAAAGCCCCTTTACTGAAACCCAAAACCAAACCATCACTTGCCAACCTCCGGGGGCTACCTGCACCTATACAGACTGGACTCCTGCGTGCACGGTGGCCAATGGCGGCCTGACCATAACTCAGACCCGCACCGAAACCTGCACCTCGATTTGCGGAACCACCACCAGGCAGCAAACCCAGACGGTCACCTGCCAGAAGATCTGCAACTACAACTGGGGCCCTTGGTCACCGGCCAGTTGCGATGAGGTCATCGACCAAATCGCCTGCGGCACAACCAAAACCTTTACCCAAACCCGGACGGGCACCCTCATCGCCAGCACCAGCAGCCCCACCTGCTCGCCCACTACAACGCAGACACAATCTTTAACCTGTCAAGGGCGGCCTTGCGGGTCGAGCACCTTTGCCCCAGAAGCTCCTTCCAAGAGCCCCTTGGGCGAGTGGATGGCAGCCAAGCCCAACACGGTGGAGCTGCGCCCTGTCCACGAAATCCAAGCCGATCCAGAGCCGGAGACGATCGGCGTGAACACGGTGGCCAAGGCTTCTACTGAAGGCGTGACCATTGCTCTGGAGCCGCAGCTCTCGCCGGTGCTGGAGGTGAAGGCGGGAGTGCCCAAGCCGCCCAAGTGGCCCAACCCTGCCGAGGCTCTGCAGGCGGCCTTCAATTGGATGTTTGGTGAGCCCGCCTATGCTGCCCGCGCCGGACTGAGAGGCAATTTGCTCTCCAGCCAGATCGCCAACCCCAGCAAAGAACCCGGCATTCGCCCTGCCGAGAGTGGTGCTTCTCCGATTTCCGGAACTCTTAGCCTAGGCACCGACGACTGGGCGCGGCAACTGCGGCGGCGATTGCTCAATCCCAATGGAACTGTTCGCTGTGACTCAGAAGAAAAGGTCACTCCCACCGACGGTGGCTTCTGGGTACCGGGGGTGTTTCGCCCCAACTTCAACGACCGCTTCAAGTACACCGCCTACACGGGTGCCAGCCGACCCAGCACTCTGCGTACCATCGGAGGTGCTGATCCCACCTTTGAGGATCTCAACGGCAATGGCGCTTGGGATCCAGGCGAGCCGACGAACGTTTTGGATCGGGATCCACTGTTTGGGTTAGACTTGCCGGATCGGCCAGAGCTAGAGATCCAACCCCAGATGGCGCTCAACCCTTACGCCCGCGTCAACAAAAGCGCCGCGACCCAAGCCTACACTCCCGCGTCCAAGTATGCGGACGGATACTACATTAACCACAAGGGCAGTGAAGATATTCGCAATGGCCTCTGCTTCTACGTCAAGCCCAACGGCAACACCATCCAGGTTCAGATCGACCGTAACGGCGGCGATGGCGATGGCCTGGTCTGGGTGGATGTGGAGCCGTTCACCCTGGACCTGAACAAGACTCCCACTGGCTTTGCCGGCAGCAACCCCGTGCTGGGGGTGATCCTGGATGAGGTAACGCGGCGGCCCATTCCCATTCCCCGCTTCCAGGAGCTGGCCTCAACCGATGTGAACCAACGCCGTCGCAACGACGATGGCAGCCAGAACCGGCAATTGCAGCCGGCCAGAGAAACGCGGGTCAACGCGGTGGCCGTTAGCAGCGTGATCCCGTCGCGGCTTGGTCAAACCGCCGGCGGCATGCATAACTTCCTGCGTCTCAACGAGCTGTGGAGAAATACCAACCTCTTCTTCAGCGGCTCGATGATCCAGCTCAACTACAGCACCTACGCCACCGGCCCCTTCCTGCAGCACAGCTTCGAGCCGCCCAACTTGGTGGAGGATCCAACCTTTGTGCGGGGCTACGACTACTACTCCCCACCCAACCGCCGCTTTGGCTACGACGTGGGCCTGCAAATTGCCCGCCGACCTAGTCCTGTGTCGGCCCGTTTCCAATTCCCCTCCAACACGCGCACGGAGTTCTTGCGGGAGTTGGATCCTCAGGATCCGTATGTGCGGCGGCTGCGCTGCGAGCTGCAAGCTCAGCCAGATGTGCCCCTGCAGGCGGCTGCTCGGATTGGAGGCTGCAACGAATTCAACTGATATTGACTTCCCATGCCAGGGGTAGATTCAAGGTAGGAGCAGAGTGGGCTAAGGGAGGGATCGATGAGCAAAGGACGGCTTTGGCGGCAACAAGAAACAGGGGGCTTTACCCTCATTGAGGTCTTGGTGTCGGTGGTCATTGTGGCTTTGGCCATGGCTGCCCTTGCTCCTGCCCTTACCTTGATCGCCTACCGGCGCGCCATGAGCGAGCGGGTGGAGCTGGCCAACCGCCTAGCCCAGGAAGAGGTAGACCGCATCCGCACTCTGGTGGATATCGAGCTGGCTGCCAACCCTCGCGCTTTTCAGGATCGGGCTCAACTGGCCCGTCTGCCCAACGTGGGAGCCAACCCGCTGGCAAATACCCCACCTCCCACCAACATGGACACAGAGGGGAACAACTATTCCATTCGCGTGGCTCGGGTTCAAGTGCCGGGGCGTAACCCCGAAGAATACGTCATCCAAACCTTCCGCGACGCAGGGGCACCTTGCATCGACCGGCGCGAAAACAGGGTCATTCAGGGGGTTCCCTGCAGCTTTCGCATGGGGGTGAGGGTTTACCATCGCTTTTCTTTCGACCCGACCACTCGCCAAGCGCTGCCTGGATTGGGAACGGAGTTGGCTTCGGCCAGCCAGAACTTGGCCAATGCCGATGTCTGGCTCTTTCCCATGGCCACCTCATTTGTAGAAATTAACCCCGCCGCCAACTTGGGAGATGTTTGCCGGCAGATAGCCATTGCCAGAGGCGAGAATCCCATCGAGAGGTGCCGGGCTTTCCCCCTGCCTGTTAATCCTGTTGCACCGTGAGGTAGAGCCTAAGTTCCTTCCCGCAAAACCTGTTGAGAAGATGGGGGTGTTTCCCTATGTTTTTCAAGATTTTTCGCCGCAGACCCAGTAAGAGCAGAGGGTTTACCCTCATTGAGCTGTTGGTCTCGCTGCTGATTGCCTTCATCTTTCTCTTGGCCACGGGGAGGATCGTCGTTGAGACGATGCGGCTGGATCGGGAAGAGACGGGCCGCACCCAGGTGCAGGCGGAGCTGACCCAAGCCATGGAATTCATCCAGCAGGATTTGGCGGAGGCTCTTTACATTTACAACGACACTGAGCAGAACCCACAGCAATCTGATCGACTTGGGGACGGGATCCCGGATGTCATTCAACGGCTCTACGCGCCGGGCTGGATCCGCCGACCCGATGACGCTATCCCGGTTGTTGCCTTTTGGAAGTTGGAGCCGATCCCGCAGGGATGCTACGCGGGCAACCCCAACTTGCAAGATATTCGAAGAGGCAATGCTACCCTACCAGACCAGCCACCTCCCGAGTTTCCGCGCGATCAGAACGGTAGAAATGCGGATTGGGACACTCTTGTCAGCCGCCGCGGCATCTACACCCTGGTGGTGTACTACCTACGCCGCAACTACAACAACGCCGGCAACCCAACGGGGCGCACTCCCTGGGAAGGCAACGCGCGGATCGACCGTTTTGAATTGCGACCCTTCAACATTCAGGGTCAAAACAACTGCGCCGGTCGCAGCCCGTTCTTTGTTGAGGATCCCGATCCGTTCCGAGATGGTTTCCTTGCTTGGCCTTCCGAGCAAGCTCGAGCGCGCCAAATCCCCATTGCCGGCAGGGCAGATGGCCCCCGCCTGGCAACTTTGGTCTCCAACATCTTCAGCAGCCGGGAGGGAAGTCCGCAGGTTGCGCCCCTCTGCCCGCAGGGCTATGCCTTTGGCGGCGGCAGACCCAACGGCGTCACCTTCTCGGGGTTGGGAAATAACCAAAACGACGTGGGCTTCTACGTTTGCGTGCGGCAAAGCCCCGGTGCTGACCGACCGCAGGATGTGATCATCAACATCACCGCCACGGCCATGGAGCGGGCCAACCCTGGCCTTTTCCGTCGCTACATCCGAAATGCCACCAGCGTCGATATCTCAGAGGTGTCGCGCTACTTGCTGCCAATGCAAACACGGGTTCTTGCCCGCGGTGTTATCAACCGTCCGCTCTCCTAGGGGGAATGTCCACCATGTTGGCCTTGGAGAAAAAAGCAATTGGCCGAGCTCAGCCTTTTCGATCCCGGGGCTTTACGCTGACAGAAGTCCTAGCGGTGGTGGTCATCATCGGCATCTTGGCTGTGCTGGCCGTTCCCTCTGGGATCAACATCTGGGCGCGGATCCAGCTTGAGGATGCGCAGAACAGGGTGGAGCGAGCCTTGCGCACTGCCCGCACTAACGCCAGAGCCTCTCTCCTGGGCCGAGCTTGGGTGGTGGGGGTGGACAATTCAGAGCCAAACGTGCTGACTCTGGTTATCCAGGATGAGGAGGGCCTCTGCGATGAACCTACCCCCTGTCAGCGGCTACGCCTGAACAATTTTGTAACTGTAGCCAACACCTTCAATGACGGGAGGCCAGTTTTTGAATCCGATGGCCGCGCCCGTCAACTGGGTCGCTTTGTAGTTAGCAGCACCTACTCTCAGGGGGAAAACCGCTGCGTGGTGGTGAGCACCTTGATAGGCACCATCCGCAAGGACAACGACCCGGCTTGTGCGGGCGGAGCAGATGCGGAAGACTAGCCAGCCTTGCAACCTCCTTGAAAGGGGGTAGGATGGTCAGGCCGATGTTTTTGGGTAGCGCATGGCCCCTTCTTCCCCAATCCTTCAGGAAAAAACCTTTCCTTGGCAATCTCGTCAGCCTGCCCTGCTGATGCTGGCGGATGGTGCTTCCTTTGCCGGTTGGTCTTTTGGGGCGCCGGGCACGGCAGTGGGCGAGGTGGTGTTCAACACGGGCATGACCGGCTACCAGGAGGTGATCACCGACCCTAGCTACCGGGGGCAGATGGTCACTTTCACCTGCCCTGAGCTGGGAAATACCGGAGTCAATGAGCTGGATGAAGAATCGGCTCGGCCCCAAGTAGCGGGGGTGATTGCCCGCAACGTGTCTCGCTTGGTCAGCTCTTGGCGGGCTACATCCACCCTCCCCGAATACCTGCAACGATATGGGATCCCGGCCATTGCTGGGGTAGATACGCGGGCTTTGGCGCGGCGGCTGCGCTCTCAGGGGGTGATGAACGGGGCCCTTTCCACGGAGACTTTGGATCCCCAGGTTTTGTTGGAGCGGGTGCGCCAGGCTCCTTCCATGCAGGGGTTGAGCTTGGTGGCGGAAGTTACTACTCCCCAACCCTACGAGTGGCTGGAGCCTACGCCTGCCGACTGGGACTATGGGCGCAGCCAAGGGATCCCAGTGCCGGAGCCGCCCCTGCGGGTGGTGGCCTTGGATTTTGGCGTTAAGCGCAACATTCTGCGCCGCCTTACCCGCTATGGCTGTCGGGTGATGGTGTTGCCGGCCAATGCCAGCCCGGAGCAGATTTTGAGTTACAACCCCGATGGGATCTTCCTCTCCAATGGGCCAGGGGATCCGGCGGCAGAGACCACGGCCATCCGCACCACCCAAGCTCTGCTGCAAACCGGGAAGCCCCTATTTGGGATTTGCCTGGGCCATCAGATCCTCAGCTTGGCCCTGGGGGGATCCACCTACAAGCTCAAGTTTGGCCACCGCGGCCTCAACCACCCTTGCGGGTTGGAGAAGCAAGTGGAGATCACCAGCCAGAACCACGGATTTGCGGTGGATGCCGCTTCGATCCCCGCCGATGGGGTGGTAATCACCTACCTCAACTTGAATGACCGTACCGTGGCCGGGATCCGCCACCGTCACCTGCCCCTGTTTTCTGTGCAGTATCACCCGGAGGCCAGCCCCGGCCCCCACGACGCCGATCACCTCTTCCGCGAGTTCGTGGAGCTGATGCTGCAGCACCGCTCCCGTTAGCCTCACCCCCGGCTTTTTTCCCTCAGGGCCAGGGCGGCGCGGGCTTCTTCTCGGTCGTCGAAGTGAATCTTCTCGGTGCCCAGGATCTGGTAGTCCTCATGGCCTTTGCCGGCAATGACCACCGTATCCCCTGGCTGGGCTGCGAGGATGGCCAGGCGAATGGCCTGCCGCCGATCCACCTCCACCGCCCTGGGGGATCCAGGGATCCCGGCCAAAATATCCCGTAGGATCTGCTGGGGATCTTCGGTGCGGGGGTTGTCGGAGGTAACGATCACCTGATCGGCCCAGGTGGCGGCAATGCGGCCCATCTGCGGTCGTTTGCCCCGATCCCGATCCCCGCCACAGCCAAAGACGCAGATAAGTTGCCCTTGCACCTGGGATCGCAGGGCCTTGAGCAGGTTTTCCAGGCCGTCGGGGGTGTGGGCGTAGTCCACAACTACCGCGATATCCTGCCCCGGCAGGGTCACCCGCTCCATCCGCCCCGGTACGCCCGGAAAGTGGGGCAGGGCCGACTGGATGATCTCGACAGGGATCCCCAAGTGCAGGGCTACCCCCACCGCCGCCAGCAGGTTGGCCAGGTTGAAGGATCCCACCAGGGGGGCCTCCACGGCAAAGGCGCCAGAGGGGGTGTGGAGCGTCGCCTGTAAGCCGTTGGGGTGCAATTGAACGTTGCTGGGCCAGAGGCCGGGGATCCCTTCCAGAGGCTGCAGCGAGTAGGCCCAGGGCTGCAGATCGGGCCGAATGGCCTGCAAAAGCCGCCGTCCCCCGGCATCGTCGGCGTTGATCACCGCCCGCCCTTGGAGATACTCCTGTCGGAAGAGGGTGGCTTTGGCCTGCCAGTAGTTCTCCATGCTGCCGTGGAAATCCAGGTGATCCTGGGTAAGGTTGGTCCAGACGGCAGCGGCAAAGGAACACCCCCACACTCGATCTTGAGCCAATGCGTGAGAGCTCACTTCCATCACGGCCACCTCTGCCCCGACTTGGTGGGCCTGCCGCAGGCTGCGCTGCAGCTCTAGGGGAAAAAGGGTGGTGTGGGAGGCCACTTCGCTATAGCCAGGCCAGCGGTTGTACAGAGTGCCCAGCAAAGCGGTGGAGCGGCCGGCAGCTTGTACCAAATGTTCAATGAGATGGGTGGTGGTGGTTTTGCCATTGGTGCCCGTCACCCCCACCAAGGTCAGTTGGCGGGCGGGAAAACCATAGAAAGCCGCCGCCACCTGGGCCACGGCCTTGGGGAGAGCCTCGCGCGGCATAAGCAGGATAGGCTGCTGCGACAGCAACTCCTGAGAAGACAAGCTCTCCCACGCCTCTTGGGAAATGAGGGCCGCCACTGCCCCTGCCGCCAGGGCTTGGGCCACGAAGCAACCCCCATCCACGCGGGATCCCGGCATCCCCAGAAAGAGATCCCCGGCCTGCACCTGGCGGGAGTCGGCACACAGGCTCCAAACTTGCACCCCCTCCAGGGATCCCTGGGCCAATTGAGGCTGGATCCCAGCTTGGTGGAGCAATTTGGACAAAGTGATCCCAGCAGTTTCCATCGTTGCCACTCCCCACAGCTTTGCCGGTTAGGGTAGCGGCCAGGGATTGCCGCCGTCAAATTAGGCCAGGGCTTCCTCCAGCTTTTGCTTGGCCCACAGAGAAGCGTAGAGGCCCTTCTCGTCCGCCAGCAATTCGGCATGGGATCCCTTCTGCACAAGGCGGCCCTGGTCCATCACCCAAATCTGATCGGCCTCCACCGCAGCCGTGAGGCGATGGGTGATGAAGATCACCGTTTTCTGGGCCGTGGTCTGGCGCAGATGGCGAAGAATGGCCTGAGCCGTCTGATTGTCCACGCTGGAGAGAGAGTCATCCAGGATCAAGATGGGAGCATCCACCAGCAAAGCCCGGGCCAAGGCCACCCGCTGTCGCTGGCCACCGGAGAGGGTAATGCCCCGCTCTCCCACCAGAGTGTCGTAGCCCTTGGGAAAGTTGAGGATCTCGGCGTGGATGTGGGCGGCTTTGGCCACCCATTCCACCTCCCAATCTTCGGCATCCGGCTTGCCGTAGCGAATGTTATCCCGGACCGTGGCGCTGAACAGGAAGCTCTCCTGGGGCACATAGGCAATGGCCCGCCGCAGGGATCCCAGTTGAATCTGGGTGATATCCTGCCCATCCAAAAACAGTTGCCCCGGCTGGATCTCCAGCAGCCGAGGCAGGGCATTGGCCAGGGTGGACTTGCCCGCCCCAATGGGCCCTACCACCGCCACCATCTGGCCCGGTTCTATGCAAAAGTGCAAATCCTCTAGAGCCGGAGCTGCCGCAGGGCCGGCGAAGGCAAACGCGAGACCTCTGGCCTCGAGGCGACCCTGCACCCTCTCCAGAGGCAACGGCAAAGCGCCTGGGGCGTCTCGGATGGTGGGTTCTACCCCCAACAGAGCATCGATCCGCTCCAAGCTGACCTGCCCCCGCTGGTAGGCCGTGATGGTGAAGCCCAGCAGGGCGGTGGGAAATACCAACCGTTCCACGTAGAGGGTGAGGGCCGAAAAATCCCCGATGGTCAGCGTCCCTGCTGCAATTTGCGGCCCCCCCACCGCCAGCAGTAGCAACAAGCTTAGGCTGACCAGCGCCACCAAAGAAGGGAAAAGCAAGTTGCGAGTGAGGGCCAAGCGCAAATTGGCCTGCAGCAGCCGCTGGTTCTGGCGGCGAAACTCCCGCTGCTCGTGCTGTTCCTGGCTGTACACCTTGATCAGGGCAATGCCGTTCAGGTCCTCTTGAATGAGATCGCTCAGATCCGCCAACTCCTGCTGCACCTGGAGCTGCTCCTGCTGCAGGCGGTTGCTGCTCAACTTCACCAGCACCAACATCACCGGAAACACCGACAGCGCCAAGGTGCTCAGACGGGGCTCGATGCCAAACATGGCGGGCAAGGTGGTGGCATAGGCAAAGATCGTGTTGGCCAAATTGAGTAGGGCGAACCCCAACAGGCGGCGGATGTTTTCCACATCGCTGGTGATGCAGGTGAGAATGTCCCCGATGGTCTGCTGGGCAAAGTAGGAAGGCTGCAGGGTGAGCAAATGCTCGAAGATGGCTTGCTTGAGGTGAAACTCCACCTGCCGTCCCACCCCAAACATCCACACCCGCGAGGCAATGCGAATGCCCATCATCAGGCTGGAGACGACCAGCACCGTTAGGGCGTAAAGGGCAATGCGCCGGGCCGACAAAGTGGCCAGGTTCTGGCTCAGGTCATCGATGACCAGCTTGACGTACCAGGGCAGGAACACCCCCAGGCCATTGACCAGGAGCAGGGATCCAATGCCCAACCCCACCTGTCGTCGATAGGGGCGCAGATAATGGGCCAACTGTCGGAGATGGGATCCCGATCCGGTCACTCACTTGCTCCCTGCATCCTCTCCCACTCTAGCGCTCAGCCGGATCCCCCCGGTAGGGATCAGACCAGAACCTGAGCCGGGGCTTGCTGGGCCAGTTGCGCCGTTTCCCGCCGCGCCCAGGCATCCGCCTGCAAAATATCCTCCAGGCTGGGATCGGCGATAACTTGATGCCGCTCACAAACCCGCTCCAAGAGACGGGGAATATCCAAAAAACGGATGCGCTCCTGCAAGAACAGGGCCACCGCCGCTTCGTTGGCCGCATTCAACACTGCCGGCAGCGTTCCCCCCCTCCGTCCAGCGGCATAGGCCAACTCCATGCAGGGGTACTTGCGGTGATCCGGAGCCTTAAAGGTGAGGGATCCCAGCTTGACCAAATCGAGGGGATCCCAGGGGGTGGCCAGGCGTTCCGGCCAACTGAGGCCGTAGAGGATGGGCAGGTGCATGTCCGGCCAGCCCAACTGGGCCAGAACCGAGGTATCGGCCAGCTCGATCAGGGAGTGGACAATGCTCTGCGGGTGGATGAGGATGTCGATGTGGTCGTAGTCCAGGCCGAAGAGCCAGTGGGCCTCGATCACCTCCAGGCCCTTGTTCATTAGGGTAGCCGAGTCGATGGTGATTTTGCGCCCCATCACCCAATTGGGATGCTTGAGGGCATCGGCCAGGGTGACCTGATCCAATTTTTCGGCAGGCCAATCCCGAAAGGCGCCACCCGAGGCAGTCAACAGGATTCTTCGCAGGGATCCCGCGGGCACCCCCTGTAAACACTGGAAAATGGCCGAATGCTCAGAGTCGACGGGGATCAGGTTCACCCCGTACTGCCGCACCAAGGGCAGCACCACCGGCCCCCCTGCCACCAGGGTTTCTTTGTTGGCCAGGGCAATGTCTTTGCCGGCACGGATGGCCGCCAGGGTTGGCAACAAACCGGCGCAGCCGACGATCCCCGTCACCACCCGCTGGGCCGCCGGGTGAGCCGCCACCTGACACAGCCCCTCCGTTCCGGCCACCAACTCCGGCAGCGGTCGGATCCCGGTCAGCAGCGACCGCAGCTCCGGCAGCAGCTCCTCCCGGCCAATGGCAACCATCTGGGGCCGAAACCGCCGTACCTGCTCGGCCAAGAGGGCGACGTTGCTGTAGCTGGTCAGGCCAACAACCTGAAAACGCTCTGGATACTGGGCCACCAAGTCCAGAGTTTGGGTGCCAATCGAGCCGGTGGAGCCGAGCAAGGTGATGGCTTGCATAAAGGATCCCTTTACCCCTGAAAGAGCGTGACGTCCTCCCAACGCAGACTTCCCCTCGCGCAACTTGCCCAAGGACTCCGTCCCGCTATTGCGAACGGCCCCACCTCGCGTTCGGGGATCCCTGCCTCACGCCCCTTCATCTTATTCCTATCTGGTTCTGATCTGGAATCTGTGGGCTCCCTCCGATCCCCGACAGCGGGATCCTATGCGGCTGTGGGGTCCGCGATGCCCCCCTTCCCCAGATTTTGGTTTCAAACCTTTCCCGACTGAGAACGCAGCCACTGGCTGAGCAGCGCCTCGATCAGCTCCGAAAGATCTTGATCCGATTCCAACAGGATGCGCTTCACGGCTCGGTGAGTCTCTTTGGGGATTTGACATACTCCCCTGCCTAAAGACAGGGGATTCTGGTTCCTGGTTCTGCGACAGCGCTTACCGTGTCAGGCTTCCCCTCCACGGCAGCGGCGCTCGTCTCCCCAGGCGTTCCCCCTTGCGGGGCGGTTCCCTTATGCCCTAAGGTACCGTTGTTCCACTCCTCACCCAACAACTCCAGCCCTTTGCGTAGGATGTTGACGGCCGCATTCTCATCCCGGTCAATCACCGTCCCACACCGCGGGCAGCGGTGGGTGCGAGTGGACAGCGTCTTCTTCACCCTGTGACCACACTGAGAGCAGTCCTGACTGGTGTACTGGGGCGGCACTGCCACCACCACCTTGTTGAAGACCTTCCCGTAGTAGTCGAGCCACCCGGTGAATAAACTCCAGCCGGCATCATGAATCGACTTGGCCAGGTGGTGATTCCGCACCAAGTTACGCACCTGCAAGTCCTCGTACGCCACGACGTCGTGAGACGCCACCACGCACCGGGCCAACTTGATGACCCAGTCTCTACGCTGGCGCTGAACCTTCAGGTGTACCTTGCCCAGCCGCTTCCGCTGCTTGTGGTAGTTCTTGGATTGAGGTTTGACTCCTCTCCGAAACTTCCGACTTAGCCTGCGTTGCTCTCGCTTCAACCTCCTTTCGGCACGACGCAAGAATTTTGGGCACTCTACCTTGTGGCCGTGGCTGTCGGTGTAGAAGTACGCCAAGCCCATATCCAGCCCCACCGCCTTGCCGGTGTACTCCGCCTGCTCGCGACGCTCCACGTCCAGGCAGAACTGGGCGTAGTAGCCATCAGCCCTGCGTATGACCCGCACCCGGTTGATTTTCAGGGTGAGGATGTCCCGCCGTGCCTCGCCGTTGCAGTACAGGGCAAAGGTGCCTGCCTGGAAGCCGTCCGTGAAGGTGATGGACATTCCATCTTGGGAGAGCTTCCAGCCGGAGATTTTGTACTCCACGGAGCGGCAATGTTTCTGGAACTGGGGATAGCCTTTTTGGGCTGCCTGGTTCTGGCAGCGGCGGTAAAAGTTGGAAATAGCAGACCAAGCTCGCTCGGCACTGGCTTGTCGGGCAGAGGAGTTGAGCTTCTGGGCGAAGGGGAACTCCTGAGCCAAGTCCTTGCAGAGGGAGTACAACGTGGCCCTGTTCACCCCCTGATGATCCATCCAGTGGCGCAGGCACTTGTTGCGCACGAACTGGGCAGTCCGGATGGCCTCATCCAGGGCTTGGTACTGCTGGGCTGTGCCGTTGAGGAGCTTGGCTTCGAGGACGCGCATGGGCCCACTCTAGCGCAGGTTAGCAAGATAAAAGCCGCCCTGGTCGCGTCAGCGGGCCGTAGGCCTTAGGGCGGGGCTTTAGACCCAGTTTTTTGGTAACTGTTCCGGGGTGGGACGGGCAGGGGTGTCAATCACCGTGTGCTGAAAGCCTGTGGGCGTGGGAGTGGTGGGATCCCCGGCCAATACCTTGATAGGAAAGGATGATCCCCGTTCTGCCCAGCGAGAGGCCGAGCGATTGGGATCGGCATCGATCAACAGGGCCATCCCCGACCCACCCGCAGGAGCTGCCCCTTGTTTTTGCTGAAGGTAGAGGGCCAGGTGTACCGCCGTGGTGGTTTTGCCCACGCCCCCTTTGAACCCCAAGACCGCGATATTCATCTGCCACACACCCTCCCACCCTGGTTTTACTGCCCAGGTGCACGGGCGGCAAGAGGCAAAAGTGGGCATTGGGGTCTTGGGGCAACTCGGGAGAGCCGGCCGCGGGGAGAAGTTCTCCCGGTTGCGCAATCTTTAGGCTTCGCCGGTAGGATATCCTTGGCTGGCATAACCGGCTGGCTTTGGAGAATCTGACCATGCCTCATCTCTCGCGATCCCATTCCCCCCTTGGCTTGGCTCGCTCTTGGTCTATTCCGCTGGGGTTGTGTCTGGCCCTGAGCATAAGCGCCTGTGGCGGTGGCGGTTCCAGTCGCCCGCTTCCCCCAGTCTCAGCTCCTCCCACAGGACGAATTGAGGGATCCCATTTCGACGATCTCAACGGCAATGGGCTGCGGGATCCGGGGGAGCCGGGGCTGCCGGGCATCGCCACCTTTTTGGACTTAAACGGCAATGGCCGCCTCGACCCGGGGGAGCCCAGCACCGTCAGCGATGCCAGCGGTAACTTTCGCTTCTCCAACTTGCCCCCTGGCACCTACCGCGTCACCGCCCTTTTGCCGCCAGGGCGGGTGTTCACCACGCCGCGCTCAGGCTTGGGGCTGGAGCGGATTGTGGGCGGCAGACCTGCTCCCGAAGGGGCCTTTCCCTGGATGGTGGCTTTGCTGGACGCGGCTGAGCCAGATCCTTTTCAAGCGCTGTCTTGCGGCGGATCCCTGATCGCGCCGGAGTGGGTAGTTACCGCTGCCCACTGCTTTTTCGACGATCAAGGCAAGCAGGTAGTGAGTGCCCAAAATCTGGATCTGCTGTTGGGTACCAACCGCTTGCAAATCGGTGCCGGCCAACGCATTCGCGCCGCGCAAATTGTCCTCAACCCCAACTACGACCCCCTACGAGGGACAGAGGGGGGGAATGACATTGCCCTGGTGCGCCTCTCTCGGCCAGTGCACCTGCCTACCCTGCCGCTGGTGCAGCCCAACCAAACCAACCTGACTGCCCCTGGTACTCTCGCCACCATCCTTGGCTGGGGAGCCACCTTCCCCAGCGCCCTGGATCAAGAACCCAGCGGCCCTACCCGAGATTTGCAGCAGGCCACCGTTCCCATCGTCTCCAATGCGGTGTGCAACGCGCCCCAATCCTACGATGGCACCATTTTAGATACCATGCTCTGCGCCGGCTTTCCCCAGGGAGGAGTCGATACGTGTAAGGGCGATAGTGGTGGGCCTTTGATTGTGTCCAGTGGCACGGGTTTTGCCCTGGCCGGAATCACCAGTTTTGGCTTCGGCTGCGCCCAGCCCAATTTCTATGGGGTGTATACGCGGGTGTCTAGCTTCGCCGGTTTTGTGCAATCGGTAATCGGCAGTGCCCCCAGCCCAACTCCAGCACCACCCTCCCCTCCACCCCCCACCGGGACAACTGCTTCATTCGTTGTCAATTTGAGGGAAGGTGAGGTGGTTGCGGGGCTCAACTTTGGCAGCCGGCTACAGTGAATAGGAACTGTAGCAGCAAGCAGCGGGGCGGAGATGGTTTAGGATAGGGATCCCTGTTGTAACCGAGTCCATCCCATTGATTGACGGAGGAGATGTCTTGCTTATGACCCAAGTGACGATTGGCGAAAACGAAGGGATCGAATCGGCGCTGCGCCGCTTCAAGCGCCAGGTTTCTAAGGCGGGCATTTTGCGGGATTTGCGCAACCATCGGCACTTTGAAACCAACCTAGAAAAGCGCAAGCGCAAAGCGGTAGCCGTCCGGCGCAACCGCCGCAAATCTATGGCCTAGGCCATTGCCGACACTCGGAAATCTGAACCCCTCTGAACAGGGCTTGTGGCCTTGCCTGAGGTTCTGACGTTAGTTTCTCGGAATCTGGGTTGGGCCAGCCTGCAGGGAAGCCCCGCACTCTCTGCAACAGCAGGAGGGTCGGAATGAAAGGCGGATATATTCTGTGCTATAGTAATGATGCGGACACCAGAAACGGTTGTTTAAGGCACTGGTAACGGTCGATTGGGGGTGCTGTAAACCATCCCAGAGGTCCGTGGTTAGTTTACTAACTGCAGGGCTACTAAAAGCCCTCTCTGTACTGCGAAGCAGTCAGGGTCGGGTAGTTTACTTCTTCGCCAACATAGCTCTCGGGCAAAGGAGCAAAGGGGGCTGAGCGCTGGATGGCACTGAGCACGGCTGCATCCAACAGGGGATCTTCTGAGGGGGTTTGCAGGCGCAGTTCCCGCAGGGATCCCTGTCGATCCAGACGCACCTGCACCACTGTTACGTAGGAGCCGGATGCCCGCCGTACCATCCAGTGTTGGCGAACCCTTTCTTGGAATTGAGCCAAGTAGTCTCCCCAATCCGGATCGGCGGTGGCATTTAGGCTGGGTGGGCCTGCCCGCGAGGACTCTATCCCACTGGTGCGACCAAGGCTGGAGCTGTGGGATCCGGTAGGAAAAGTCGGGGGCAAGGTGGGAGAAGGCTCTTCCAACGGGGCTGCGATCGGCTCTGGAGAGGGCAAAGTTGGATGCGGATCCGCTGGAGCCGACAGGTAGGGTTGTGGCAAAACCTCAGGAGAACTTGCTGCTCTTTCGGGTTGAGGCTTGAGGGATTGAGCAGGAGAGATCTGAGCCGATTTGGTCTCCACTGCTGCTGCCGAGGAGGTAGCCAGTAGGCTTTGCAGATGCTGACGATAGTCCTGCAGTTGCTGGCGCTGTGGAGAGGACAGAGGCCAGTGATCCAGCCATTCTTCCGTCAGATGTAGCGCCTCCGCCCAATTGTGATCGGCAACTGCCTGCTCCAGAGCTGCTAAACCCGCTGACAGATTTTCTAACCTGGCCTTTGGCTGCTGCTGAGGAGAGGCAGAGTCGCGGTTGGGTTGGGGCATCTCAAGCTCCCTTGGGGATGGGGGGAGGATCCCAGGGACAGGACTCCCTGCGGCTGAGGCAACCAAAGGCTGTGCCGCCGCAGAAGTGGCCTCTTCACTTGGGCTGGGCACTTGCGACTGCCGCACCGATACGTGATCCCGAGGTTCAGAGACACCGGACTCACGGGCGGAGACGGGCGCAATCCACTGCGGCTCTGGGGGCGGCTCATCCGCCATCTCCACCCACTGAAAGGAGATTATCTCCTCCTCTTCCCGGATCCTAGGCTGCCAACCCACCCAGCTCATCGCGATGAAATGCAACCCTGCCGAGAGCACGTTGGCCAGCCCCAGACGCCAAGGTAAGGAGCGGCGTTCCTGCTCTCGTTTTTGTTGAGAACAGCTGAGGCGAGGATCTGGATCCGTCAGTTGGTTTGGCCGGCTCTCAGCAGCCGGTTCTGGTTTGGGGGAGGTGGACTCTGCAGTAGGTTGGGCCGGGATCCCTGTGTTACGGAGATCTCGGTTGGGGTTCAATTCGTTTTGCACCTTTCCACCTCTCCCCACAGCCACATGCCAACAGAAGCCCACTGACACTTTTCTACTTCCCTCAATCAATAGCCCATCTCTGGATAGAGGGGGAGTTGTCGATGTCCAAACGCGACCGCTGTGGCAGGGCAAAGCTGTGTTGGCTTATACGGACTTCGGGTATTTCGACGCCTACTCTTTTTGCTGAGGGCAATGCTTTGAGTCACCTGGGCTCACGAAAAGCCAGCTCATGATTCTCCGAACTAGAGCTTGTGGAGCGGGTTTATGCTTGTTACCCAGCAACCTGTCCTGAGGCGGTTTTGGTACCCCGTGATCCCGATGTCGGCCCTGGAAACCGGCCCACAAGCTTTCACGCTGCTGAAGACTCCTCTGGTGCTTTGGCTCAATGAGTCAGGGCAGCCTTGCGCCGTCTTGGATCGTTGCTGCCATCGCTCGGCCCAACTTTCCAAAGGGGTTGTTTGCAATGGCCACATCCGCTGCCCCTATCACGGCTGGGAGTTTGACGGCTCCGGCACCTGTGTGAAGGTACCCCAACTTACAGACAACTTCATCCCTCGCACCTACAAGGTAGAGGGGTTTCGCTGCCAAGAGCGCTATGGCTATGTTTGGGTGGCATTGGCGGATCCCTTGACCGATATTCCCGAGATCTCAGAGGTGGCGGATTCCCGGTTTCGCCAAATTCATCAGTTCTATGAGGTCTGGAAATGTGCTGGCCTGCGCCTGATGGAAAACTCCTTTGACAATGCCCATCCCCACTTCGTCCATCACCAGAGCTTTGGGGTGATCTCCGAGCCTGTACCCCCAGATCTGGACAGCCTTGAAGAACTGGAATATGGCCTTCGGGCCACCTCTGTTTTGCCGGTGTTCAACAGTGACTTGCAGAAGCAAAACTTGCGGATGTCAGAGGATCGCACAGTGCGTATCCTGGAGGGCACCTGGTTTATGCCTTTTGGTCGCAAGCTCAAAATCACCTACCCCAACGGCCTCATCCACATCATTTTCACAGCGGCTACCCCCATCGACGACCAAACCTCGCAGGTGGTGCAATTCTGTTTACGCAACGATTCGGAAGCAGAGGTGAGTGCTGAGAGTATCATCGCCTTCGATCGGCAGGTGACCCTTGAGGATCAACGGGTTCTGGAAAGCACCGACTATGACGTTCCCCTCGATATCAAGGCGGAGCAGCACATGTTTACCGATAAACCCAGCATCGTCATGCGTCGCAAGCTGGCTGCCCTCTTGAAAGCTCACGGAGAGGTGGAAGCGCGGCGGAGCAGGGATCCCGAACCCACGCCAATGGTCGGGCAGACCCAAAAGAGGGGCCGGAGCAGCCCCCCTTGGGTTTGAGAGTCTTGATTAGATTCCTCGTCAGAGCAGGGAGAGGCGCTCCCCTCGTAACTGGAACTACTTGATCTTGACGGTGGCGCCGGCTTCTTCCAGCTTTTTCTTGATGTCGTTGGCTTCCTCCTTGGGAACTCCTTCTTTGACAGGCTTGGGAGCCGCCTCGACGAGATCTTTGGCATCCTTCAGGCCCAAGCCGGTCAACTCGCGCACCACCTTGAGGATGGCGATCTTCTTGTCGGCTGGCACAGCCTCGAGGATGACATCAAAGGCAGTTTGCTCTTCCACCGGCTCAGGGGCTGCCGCCGGAGCTGCCGCCGCCGCTGCCACAGGAGCTGCCATGACCATGCCGCCGGCTGGGGCTGCTGCACTGACGCCAAAGGTTTCCTCGATGGCTTTCACCAGCTCGGAAGCTTCCAGCAAGCTCAAGGCTTTCAACTCTTCCAAAATCTTTGCAACGCGCTCTGAAGACATGATGGTTTCTCCTTAAGGGGTAATGGAATGGATGACATAGGTTTGGGCTGATGAACCGAAGCCCTTTAGGCAGCCTCCTTGTCGGCAATGGCCCGGATGGCCCGCCCCAGAGAGGCTGGGATCTCGTGGATACCGCGCGCCACTTGCGTGGGCACAGCATTGAGCCCGACCGCCAGGCCGGTGGCCACCGACTTGAGGCTGCCCGCCACTTGGGCCATGAGCACTTCCTTGGGCGGTAGCTCGGCGATGGCCTTGGCCTGCTCCAAGGTCAGGGATAGCCCTTCAATGCCAGCACCGCGGAACTCGGTTTTCTTGGTTTGCTTGGCAAAATCTTGATACGCCTTCAGGGCTGCCGAAATGTCGCCCCGAATCAAGATAAAGGCCGTCGGCCCCGCCAAAAAGGGAATGATCCCTGCCCAAGCTTTTTGGTCGGCGATGGCCCGCCGCATCAGGGTATTCTTAACAACCATGCAAACCGAATCCGATTTGCGCAGCTCTGCCCGCAGTTGATCCATCTCCGCAACGGTCAGCCCCTTGTAGTCGATCACCAGCACCATTTGGCTGGCTTGCAGCAGGGATCGGACTTTATCGACGATCTCCGCTTTCTTCGCTAAAGGTTGCTTGCCCATGCGCTCACCTCCTTTGTTGTCAATGGTCACCCAGGGTTAACGGGTGGTGAATCTGGGTTCTACCAAACAGAATGCGCCCCAGCCGTAGCCGAGACGCATTGAGATAAGCGCACCATCAAAAGCGATCCAAGAAGGGATCCCTTTGAACTTCGCTCAAACCTCGGCAGGACATTAAGCCCGCGGGCACCTGCTGTCTTCGGCTTGCTATTCGACTGGGGAAAGATGTTCTGCCGGGATCCTCCTCCAAATTACACTCACTCAAACCCTTTTCAACCCATCGCAGCGCCGAAGCCAGGCTTAGGTCGCCAACTTCAGCTCCCGCAGGGCATTGATATCAACCTCAATCGAGGGCCCCATTGTAGCAGAAACGTGTAGGGTTCGCCAATACTTGCCCTTGGCTCCAGAGGGACGGTTGCGATCGATGGACTCCTGCACTGCCTTTAGGTTCTCCAGCAGAGCTTCGACGGGGAACTTGCACTTGCCGAAGATCAAATGCACAATGCCGGTGCGATCCGCCCGGTACTCCAGCTTGCCGGCCTTGAACTCCTTAATCGCTTGGGCCAGATCCATGGTTACCGTTCCCCCCTTGGGAGAGGGCATGAGGCCGCGCGGCCCCAACAGCCGCCCCAGCTTGGCCACTTGGGGCATCACATCGGGGGTGGCGATCAGAAGGTCAAAATCCATCATGCCCTTGCTGATTTCCTCGATCAGGTCTTCATAGCCAACCCGATCCGCCCCTGCATTTTGGGCCTCCACCACTTTCTCGCCACGGGCAATCACCGCCACCCGGATCTCTTGGCCGGTGCCCCTGGGCAAGACTACAGTGGTGCGCAGTTGTTGGTCGGCGTACTTGGGGTCGATCCCCAGGCGGATGTGAACCTCTGCCGCCTCTTCAAATTTGGCGGTGGCCGTCTCTTTCATCAGGGCCAAAGCGGCTTCGGGAGCATAGGCAATGGGCTTCACCTTCTCCCGCAAAGCCTGCATACGTTTGGAAAGCTTTCGAGCCATCGTTTCTCCTCGGGGTACTGGCGAGAACTTCTCTCCCCCACAGTGGTTTGCTAGAACAACTTTTTCAAGACCGTGAACACCTCAGATAGGGCAAGGGATCCCTCCATCAATCCACCACCGTCACCCCCATGCTGCGAGCAGTTCCGGCAATAATTTTCATGGCCGCCTCCACATCGTGGGCATTCAAATCCGGCAGCTTCTGCTCGGCGATCTGGCGCAGTTGAGCTCGGGTCAGGGATCCCACCTTGGTTTTGTGGGGCTCGCTGGAGCCAGACTCAATGCCCAGAGCCTTCTTGATCAACACCGAAGCCGGCGGCGTCTTGAGGACGAAGGTAAAGCTGCGATCCTCGAAGATGGAGATCTCAACCGGTACCACCATCCCGGCCTGATCCGCCGTCTTGGCGTTGTACTCCTTACAAAAGGCCATGATGTTGACCCCGTGTTGACCCAAGGCTGGGCCAATGGGGGGAGCGGGGGTGGCCTTGCCCGCCTGAATGGCCAACTTGACCACGGCCACCAACTTCTTAGCCATGAAACGCGGTTACACCTCTTTTCGCACTTGACCAAACTCTAATTCTACCGGGGTATCGCGCCCGAAAATCGAGATCAACGCCTTGAGCTTGCCCCGTTCTGGGCTGACCTCCACCACCTCGCCGTAGAAACCCTGGAAGGGGCCGGATAGCACCTCGATGCGATCCCCAGGGGCCATGTCGATTTTGAGGGGCACTTCCTCCACCTCGACGCTGCTGAAGATGCGCTGGACTTCGCTTTGGCTGAGGGGACGCGGTGTAACATGCCCCCGACCGCGACCGTAGGCCCGCTTTTCTTCGGTGCCGACAAAGTTGATCACATTGGGGGTTGTTTTCACCACCATCCAAGTGTCGTCGTTCATGTCCATGCGCACCAGGACATAGCCGGGAAAAATCTTCTCCTCTTGCTCCTGGCGCTTGCCGGTTCGATCCAGCTTGAAGCCCGTTCGCTTCGGGATCACCACCTCGACAATTTGATCCGCCACATCCAAAGCAGCCGCCCGTTGCATCAGGGTGCTCTTCACTTTGTTCTCGCAGCCTGAGGCCACCTGCACGGCGTACCAGCGCAGGTTGCGACGCTCTTGACCTTCCCCCTCGTCTGGTTCCGGGATCGCGTCTGCAGGCTCAAAGTGCTCCACACGGCCCCCACGACGTTTTCGCTGCTGCTCTGGCCTCATCACCTCACATCCTCCCTGTAGCCATCCTTGAACATGACTCTCTTGCCCCTCAGGACAGAACATCACAAGAACAGCTGAGTGGCTACCCAAGCAAACACTTGATCGACCAGGTAGATGAAGGAAGCAAAAGCCAACACAATCAGTAAGACCCCTACCGACTCGCCGATCAATTGCCGGCGGCTCGGCCAAACAATCTTGCTTAATTCTGTGCGGGTCTCTTGAATAAAACCCGGGATCCCTTTGAGTTCGGTGGAACTGTCTTTGGAGTGACCCCGGCTGGCGGGATCCAAACGCTGCTCCGTATCGGTTTTGCTGGAGGGGGTGCTCTTAACCACGGCGGTGTTCTCCTAATGGATCCCGAAAACGGTGTACCGCATTTCAGCAGGCACGGGATCGGCTTTGCGATCCTAACAGATTTACCGGGAATGGGATCCAACCTTAGGGAGTGGGGGTGGGCTCAGGTGTCAAGGAAGCGGGAGAAAGCGGGAGGGAGCGGCGGCGGGATTGGTTAAATTGCTCCACAGCAGCATCAACGCTGGCCTTGCCGTCCCAGCGGGAAGCAGCATTCTGGCGGGAGAGGAAGTCGGCAGCCCGGAAGAGATCGTTGACGTTGATGCTGGTGCCATCCAACAGAGGGGGATTGCTGTCGCGGCGAATGGCATCGTTGACACTTCCGCTTTGGGCCAGGGCCACCCCAGAACCGCTCAGAACCGAGCTCAAGGCCATTCCCACCAGAAGCAGCACTGGGGGCGAGGGGATCCCACGCCAGCAGACGGGCGATGGATTCAGGAGACGGTTGAGAAGCTTGCCGAGCATGATTTATTTCTCCGCTTCGTTTACACGAGGGTGCTGCTCCGCCAGCCCCTCTACCAACAACTGCTGCTCTTCGGCGGTCAAGGGGCGCTTGGCCAACAGGTCTGGTCGCCTTTGCCAGGTTCGAACCAGCTGCTGCTGCAGACGCCAACGGGCAATGGCTTGATGGTCGCCTGAGAGGAGTACCGGCGGCACCTTGTGCCCCTGAAACTCTGGCGGGCGGGTGTACTGAGGATAGTCCAACAGCCCCGCCTCGAAGCTTTCCCTCTTTAACGAGTCTACCTTGCCTACGGTGCCCGGCAAGAGCCTCACCACGCCGTTGATCAGGGCCAGCGCCGGAATTTCCCCCCCGGTCAGGACAAAATCCCCCAGCGACACCTCGCGGGTGGCCAGGTATTGGCGGATGCGTTCGTCAAAGCCTTCGTACTGGCCACACAGCAGGATCAGCTGCGCCTTCTGGGCCAGCTCCTGCAGCAGCGCCTGGTTTAGCGGTTGCCCCTGGGGCGTCAGCAGAATGATCTCGCAGGGATCCAACCGGGGCAGGGAGGCGACAGCAGCGAAGAAAGGCTCTGGCTTGAGCACCATGCCCACCCCACCCCCGTAGGGCTCATCATCGACACGGCGGTGCTTATCGGTGGCGAAGTCGCGTGGATTGGTGCAGTGGACTTCGGCGATCCCCTGCTGTAGGGCTTTGCCCACCAGCCCAATGCGCAGCGGCGTTTCAAAAAATTCGGGGAAAAGGGTAAGGATATCGAACCGCACAGGACTCAGGACGAGGTGCGCAACCGCTCCAAATCCAGGCGCAAGGACTCAATCTGATGGATCAGCTCCATCAACTCAGCCATCTCTTCTCTGGAGATAGCCGGCTTGTTGGGGGAGGAAGCTGGTGTCGGGGGAGCATTCTCGACAGGCGCTTCAGAGTCAGGACTTGCCGAGGGGGCGTTGGCGGCTGGATCCCTGAGACTCTCAACGTAACGAACTGCCTCCTGCTCGATCAACTCTCCCTTTTGCTCCAGCTCCGCCGCCAGTTGTCCCAAGTCCATCGAAAGGCGGTTGAGGTTTTCGGTGCGCTTTTCCGGGTCTTGCAGGATCTCCACCAAAGCGGTGGCCGTGCCGTAAAAAATGTGGCGAGCCCGCGTGAACCAATCTGAAGAGTGAGAACTCATGGCAGCAGAAAGAGGTGGGTTGTGGATTATTCTAGGCGATCCACCCGACGGGATGAGCCCAAGGATACAAGCAGAATACCCGGCGTCCGAGGACAGACTGGAGTCTAGTTCTCCAAAGTCTTGAGGGCAATCTCAACCTGAAGACAGGGCTCAATCGACGGCGCGGATCTCGCCACTGTTTAGGCGCTCCACAATCGATTCCAGCAGTTCGTGCTGATACATTTACGCTGAACACTGCTGAACATCACTGTTCAACTATGCAGCGATAGCATTCTGTTTGTTTCCAACC